>NZ_DASSVG010000020.1:0-2006 GCF_035706265.1 Ramlibacter sp.
CTGGATGCGGCGCGCGACGTGCCGGGCGCGCTGGTCGCTTCCGGCTGCGGCACCGACCACCTCGCGCCCGAGGATGCGAAGAGCGTCGACGACGTGATCCGCGCCTACGAGGAGCAGATGGAGGCCATCGAGAAGCTGGGGGGCCGGCTGATCGTGATGGCCAGCCGGGCGCTGGCCCGCGTGGCCCAGGGCCCGGCCGACTACGAGAAGGTCTACGGCCGCATCCTCGCGCAGGCCAGGCAGCCGGTGATCCTGCACTGGCTGGGCGACATGTTCGACCCGGCCCTGGCCGGCTACTGGAGAGGCAGCAGTCAAGCTGCTGCCGGGGGTGCCAAGGACATCGACGCGGCCATGGACACGGCGCTGGGCATCATCCACGCGCACGCCGCCAAGGTGGACGGCATCAAGATCTCGCTGCTGGACAAGGACAAGGAGATCGCCATGCGCCGCCGCCTGCCCGCTGGCGTGCGCATGTACACCGGCGACGACTTCAACTACGCCGAGCTGATCGCCGGCGACGGCCACGGCGAGCAGCCCGTGCACGGCAAGAGCGATGCCCTGCTGGGGATCTTCGATGCCATCGCGCCGGCGGCGAGCGCGGCGCTCGGCGAGCTGGCGCAGGGCAACCTGCAGCGGTTCCACGCCATCCTGGGCCCCACCGTGCCGCTGTCGCGCCACATCTTCGCGGCGCCGACGCGCTTCTACAAGACCGGCGTGGTGTTCATGGCCTGGCTCAATGGCCACCAGTCGCACTTCACCATGGTGGGCGGCCAGCAGAGCGCGCGCAGCCTGCCCCACTTCGCCGAGCTGTTCCGCCTGGCCGACGCGGCCGACCTGCTGGAGCAGCCGGAGCTCGCCACGCAGCGCATGAAGACGCTGCTGGCGCTGCACGGGGTGGCGTGACGATGCGGGATTTTTCGCAGGACCACCGCTGGCTGTCGATCAACACGGCCACGGTGCGCAAGTCGCGCGGCGAGGAGCTGCCCCTGCCGCGCATCATCGAAGCCTGCGTGGAGCGCGGCATCCGGGCGATCTCGCCCTGGCGCGACCAGGTGCAGGCGGCCGGCGTGACGAACATCGCGAAGATGGTGCGCGACCACGGGCTCCAGCTTTCCGGTTACTGCCGCGGCGGCATGTTCCCGGCGGCCGACGCCGCGGGCCTGAAGGCCGCGCGCGACGACAACCGGCGCGCGGTGGACGAGGCCGCGCAGCTGGGCGCGAGCTGCCTGGTGCTGGTGGTGGGCGGCCTGCCCGGCGCGCTGCAGGGCCGGGCGGCGCACAAGGACCTCGCTCTGGCCCGCAACCAGGTGCGCGACGGCATCGGCGAACTGCTGGAATACGCCCGCACGGCCGACATGCCGCTGGCCATCGAGCCGCTGCATCCCATGTACGCGGCCGACCGGGCCTGCATCAACACGCTGGAGCAGGCGCTGGACGTCTGCGACGAGCTGGATCCCTACCAGTCCGGCAGCCTGGGCGTCGCCGTGGACGTCTACCACGTGTGGTGGGATCCGAAGCTGGAACAGCAGATCCGGCGCGCGGGCGGCAAGCGCCTGCTGGCCTTCCACGTCTGCGACTGGCTCACGCCGACGGCGGACCTGCTGAACGACCGGGGGATGATGGGCGACGGCGTGATCGACATCCCGCGCATCCGCGGCTGGGTGGAGGCGCAGGGCTTCGCCGGCTTCAGCGAGGTGGAGATCTTCTCCACCGGCAACTGGTGGAAGCGGCCGCATGGCGAGGTGCTGGACACCTGCATCGCGCGGCACAAGACGGTGGTCTGACCGGGAGCGCGCGCTGCGCGCTTTCCGGGCCCCCGCCTCCGCGGGGGTGACGGGACCTGTCGTCCCCGCTCAGGCGGGGACCCAGGGCTTCCCCGCCTGGCGCGGGGACGACGGGATTACTGCACCTGCTGCAGCGGCGGGCGGGCCGCCGGCTGCTGCGCGGGGCGAGGGCCGGTGCCGGCCTCGATCTCGCCGGAGAGCTGGCCGCCCTCCTCGATCACC
>NZ_DASSVG010000021.1:0-4047 GCF_035706265.1 Ramlibacter sp.
CTGGCGACCAACGACGCCTCGGTGGCCGCCACCGAGGAGGCGCAGCCCGCGCTGGAGGGCTTCGACCCCGGCGCGATCCTGGCCGGCGCCGGCGTGGCGGCGCTGTGCGCGAGGAAGGATGGCGCCTGCCTGCGCACGCTGCCGGACAACTTCTAGTTTCTTGCGAGGGGAAGAGCGCCGGCCGGAGGGGCACGACGGCTGGCGAATGGGCCCCCCGCGTCAGAATAGTTGTCGCCCCGATAGAGCTTGAATTCTTCAGTTCAAGTTTCATGGATGGTGGTGGGAGGCTGTGGAGCTTGTGGGCGAAGGCCGGCGCGGTGGGCAACGCGGATGCGTTGTCCACGGCAAGCCGGCCGGTGCGCGAAGCGCATCGTCCACAAATCCACAGCCCGGCCGGCGCGGACCGCGCCGGCCCCCGCCGCCGGTTTTTTTGGCGGGGGCGATGGTTGTGAGAACGAATTGGCTCGGTACGGACAGAAATTCAAGGAACGCGCGGTGGCACGGCTGCTGCCGCCGGAGAGCGCTGCGGCAGAGGCCGTGGCGCGCGAAATCGGGGTGAGCATCGACACGCTGGAGCGCTGGAGGTCTGAGGCACTGGCCCAGCCCGCGCACGAGCGGGTCTGGACGGCGGCGGCCCGGCTGGAAGCGGTGATCGCCACGGCGGCGATGGACGAAGCCGCACGGGCGGCCTGGTGCCGCGCTCAGGGCGTGTATCCGCAGCAGCTGGCTCAATGGCGTGAGGCCGCTGCCGCAGCCTTGGCCGAACCGCAGGAAGCGCGCACCGCGCCCTCGCAGGCCAAGCAGGACCGCCGCCGCATCAAGGAGCTGGAGCGCGAGCTGCGCCGCAAGGAGAAGGCCCTGGCCGAGGCGGCAGCGCTGCTGGTGCTGTCAAAAAAACTCGAGGCGATCTTCCCCAAGGACAAGGGCGAGGCCGAATGATCGGCCTGGAAGATCGCCAAGCAGTGGCCCGACACATCGAGGCGGCACACGCCGCCGGCGCGCGCTTGGCGGCGGCATGCGAGTTCGCCGGCATCAGCGTGCGCACCCTGCAGCGCTGGAAGGCCGGAGAAGGCCTCCAATCGGGCGATGGCAGGCCGCAAGCCGTGCGGCCGGTACCTGCCCATGCCTTGACGCCCGAAGAGCGCCAGCGCCTGCTGGCGACAGCCAATGAGCCGCGCTTTGCCGACATGCCGCCGGCGCGCATCGTGCCGATGCTGGCCGATGAGGGCGTCTACTTGGCCAGCGAGTCGAGCTTCAGCCGGGTGCTGCGCGCAGCCGGCCAGAACAGGCACCGCGGCCGCGCCAAGGCGCCGCGCAGAAGCCGCCCGCCCACCACGCACGTGGCGACGGCGCCGGCGCAACTGTGGTGCTGGGACCTGACCTATCTGCCGGCGACGGTGGCAGGGCGCTGGTTCTTCCTGTACCTGATTCTGGACGTGTTCAGCCGCAAGATCGTGGGCTTCGAGGTGCACGAGACGGACAGCGCCGATCACGCCGCCCACCTGGTCAAGCGCACGGCACTGGCCGAGGGCATCCACGCGATGCCGGACAAGCCGGTGCTGCACGGCGACAACGGCGCGACCTTCAAGGCCACCACCGTGCTGGCGATGCTGCACTGGCTGGGTGTGAAGCCCTCGTACTCGCGCCCGCGCGTGAGCGATGACAACGCCTTCGTGGAGAGCCTGTTTCGCACGGCCAAGTACCGCCCTGAGTTCCCGGCCGGTGGCTTTGCCGACTTGCACCAGGCGCGCCAGTGGGCGGCCGACTTCGTGCGCTGGTACAACCACGAGCACCGTCACAGCGGAATCCGCTACGTGACACCCGCACAGCGCCACGCCGGAGCCGACCGGCAGATCCTGCTGGCCCGCCACGAGGTGTACCAGCAGGCGCGCGATCGCAATCCGCGGCGCTGGTCGTGCCACACGCGCAACTGGCAGCCTATCGAGGTGGTCACGCTCAATCCGGAACGCGACCCGGTCGCTCGAGCGGGGTGCCGGCCGGACAACGATAAGCAGCCCCTGGCTGCATGAATCAGGCGACAACTACCTTGACACGCCCCGTGGGGACGGGGGCGCATTCGGCCCCCGCTTTTTTTTTGGCTTTCCGAGCCCGCGCCCCCCGGCGCCAGCGCGTTCCCGTTCCGACTGACCCAGCTCAATCGGGATCAGTGTCGCCCTGACTACATTGAATGCAGGCCAAGAGGAAACGGCAACACTGAAAGGAGTACCTCATGTTGACCCTCACCCGCGACGACTTCCGCCTCCGCGCCGCCAGCTTCGATCTGACGAACACCTCCAACGTGCTGCGCATCATGGTCGGTGCGCTCATGATTCCGCATGCGGCGAGCAAGTTCGCTGCCGGCGCGATCAACCCCGGCACGGTCGCCTTCTTCGAGAAGGCCGGCATCCATCCGGCCGAATTCATGGTGGGCTTCGCGGCCGCCTCCGAGATCGCGGTGGCGATCGCGCTGATCCTGGGCATTTGCACCCGCTTCGCCGGCCTCGGCGCCGCCGCGATCCTGGCGATCGCCAGCTATGCCGTCGTCGCCGTCAAGGGCTTCGGCTGGACCTGGAACACCGGCGGCATCGAGTTCAACGTGGTCTGGGCGATCCTGGGCCTGCTGGTCGCGATCGACGCCTGGAAGGATTACGCCAGGTCGGCACGTCCCGCGCTGCGGGCCTACCGCCCCGCGCACGCGTAAGCGCATCCACCCTTCCGAACGAAAGGCGCCGCTCGCGTGGCGCCTTTTCTTGCTATTGACCTGGCGTAAGGGGGTGCTCAGCCGCGGTGGGATAATCAGGGTCTTCCCCCGCATTCCCCCTCCCCCGAGCCATGACCACGACCATCAAGGCCGCCGACCTGATCGAATCCGTCGCCGCCGCGCTGCAGTACATCAGCTACTACCATCCCGCCGACTACATCGCCCACCTCGCCCGCGCCTACGAGCGCGAGCAGAGCCCCGCGGCGAAGGACGCGATCGCGCAGATCCTGACCAACAGCAAGATGAGCGCGACGGGCCACCGTCCGATCTGCCAGGACACCGGCATCGTCAACGTGTTCCTGAAGATCGGCATGGATTGCCGCCTCGAGGGCTTCTCGGGCAGCCTGGAGGACGCCGTCAACGAAGGCGTGCGCCGCGGCTACCTGCATCCGGACAACACGCTGCGCGCCTCGGTGGTCGCCGATCCGCAGTTCGAGCGCAAGAACACCAGGGACAACACGCCCGCCGTCGTCAACGTGGAACTGGTGCCGGGCAGCAAGGTGGAAGTGACGGTCGCGGCCAAGGGCGGCGGCAGCGAGAACAAGAGCAAGATGGTCATGCTCAACCCGAGCGACTCCATCGTCGACTGGGTGCTCAAGACGGTGCCGACCATGGGCGCCGGCTGGTGCCCGCCCGGCATGCTGGGCATCGGCATCGGCGGCACCGCGGAAAAGGCGGTGCTGCTGGCCAAGGAAGCGCTGATGGAAGACCTCGACATGTACGAGCTGCAGGCCAGGTCCTCCCGCGGCGAGAAGCTGTCGAAGCTGGAGGAGATGCGCCTCGAGCTGTTCGAGAAGGTCAACGCGCTGGGCATCGGCGCCCAGGGCCTGGGCGGCCTGACGACGGTGCTGGACGTCAAGATCAAGACCTTCCCCTGCCACGCCGCGGGCAAACCGGTGGCCATGATCCCCAACTGCGCCGCCACCCGCCACGCGCACTTCGAGCTCGATGGCTCGGGCCCCGCCTACATCGATCCGCCGAGCCTGGACCTGTGGCCGAAGATCGACTGGGCGCCGGACACGCAGAAGAGCAAGCGCGTCAACCTCGACACGCTCACGAAGGAAGAGATCGCCACCTGGAAGGCCGGCCAGACCCTGCTGCTGAACGGCAAGATGCTCACCGGCCGCGACGCCGCCCACAAGCGGATCCAGGACATGCTGGCCAAGGGCGAGCCGCTGCCGGTGGACTTCCGCAACCGCGTGATCTACTACGTCGGCCCGGTCGACCCGGTGCGCGACGAGGTGGTCGGCCCCGCCGGCCCGACGACTTCCACCCGCATGGACAAG
>NZ_DASSVG010000022.1:0-3765 GCF_035706265.1 Ramlibacter sp.
GGATCATGCGGTCGGCCACCAGCATCTGGCGCGAGGAGCCAAGCATCTGGTCGGCCGAGCCGTTGCGCTGCTGCAGGATGTTGATCACCTGCTCGGTGCTCGAGTTGAGCAGAGGGATCTGCCGCGCCAGCGTGTTGGCACGACTGGCCGAGTCAAGCACCACCGACTTGTTGGAGAGGATCTTGCCGATGTCCCCGTCCAGCTGCTTCCACGCGTTGTTGAGCGCGGTCACCGCGCGGCCGGCGGGCGAGGCGTTGTTGTCGCCATAGGCCTGCATGCCGCTCTTCGGGTCGCCCTTGGTGAGGCGCTGCACCGCCGAGTCGATCGCGTTGCGCGTGGCGGCCAGCTCCTGGAAGGAGTTCACGTTGCCGTCAGCCGACTCGATCGCGTACTTCGCCGTCTGCTGCGAAAGCACCTGGATCTGCGTGGTCAGCGCCACCGCCTGGCGGTCCTCGCCGTTCTTCTGGTTCAGGAACACGAAGTCCGCTGCGGCCAGGCCGATCGAGATCAGCAGCAGAACGATCAGGCCGGTATAGCCGCGTTCCTTGCCGATGCCCCCTGTAGTGCTCATGTTCACCTCACCCTTCTACAACGACTTGGATCGTCCGCCGGCGACGCCGTGCGCACCCTCCGGAACCTGTGTCGCCCGTGGCGCCCGTACCTGCGGCGCCCGGCCCCTCCCGCGACGTCGGAGCGTCAGGCCGCGGCCTGACGGAAATCCGGCGCACGCACCAGGCGGCCCACGCTGAACAGGGCCATCTTCTGCTCGCCCACGCGCTCATCGACGAAGCGCGCCAGGCGCGGATCGTCCTCGCCCTCGGCCTCGCGGCGCTGCTGCTCGTCCACCGTACGCTGGCCGAACACCTCGTCGACCATGAGCGCCACACTGCCGCCGGCCTGGCGCACGATCAGCAGACGCGTGCGCTCGGTGGGCTGGGTACGCGCACCGAACAGGAAGCGACCCAGGTCGATCACCGGCACCAGGTTGCCGCGCACGTTGGCCACGCCGAGCAGCCAAGGCTGGGTGCCGGGCACCGGCGTGAGCACGGGCACGGCGAGCAGCTCGTTGATCTCGTCGATGCTGCTGACGAACAGGCGCGCGCCCACCCGGTAGCCGATGCCGCGCCACAGGCCGGGTGCCTCCAGCGTCTGGCGCGTGTCCGAGGCGTGCGCCAGCGACAGGCGCTCGTACTGCGCGAGAACCTCGAACGGGGAAAGATTCGCCACCGCGCTCATGCGGCGCTCGGCAGCAGGTCGTTGATGCAGGCCAGCAGTTCCTTTTCCTTCACCGGCTTGGTGATGAAGGCACGGGCACCCTGGCGAAGCCCCCACACGCGGTCGGTTTCCATCGACTTGGTGGTGATCATCACGATCGGGATGGTCGCCGTGGCCGGGTCGCGGGTGAGCGTGCGGGTGGCCTGGAAGCCGTTCATGCCGGGCATGATGACGTCCATGATGACCAGGTCGGGCAGGTCGGCGCGCACGCGCTCGATGCCTTCCTCGGCGTTGCCGACCGCAGTGACGGAATGACCCGCTCCCTCGAGCAGCGTGGTGAACACGCGCACGTCGGTGGGCGAATCGTCGATGATGAGAATGTTTGCCACAGGCCTCCCCTCAGACGCCGTCGTCGAACTGGATCAAGCCATCGTACCGATGTGACGGTGGATGGCGCCAAGCAGCTCGTCGCGGGTGAATGGCTTGGTCAGGTATTGCTCGGCGCCGACGATGCGGCCGCGGGCCTTGTCGAAAAGGCCGTCCTTCGAGCTGAGCATGATGACCGGCGTGGCCCGGAACTGGGGATTGTTCTTGATCAGCGCGCAGGTCTGGTAGCCGTCCAGGCGCGGCATCATGATGTCGACGAAGATGATGGCCGGCTTCTGGTCGGAGATCTTCGCCAGCGCCTCGAAACCGTCCACTGCCGTGAGCACGTCGCAACCTTCTTTCTTCAGCAAGGTTTCCGCCGTGCGGCGGATGGTCTTGGAGTCATCGATGACCATGACCTTCAGACCGGCCAGGCCGTTAGCACTCGCGTTCAAGTTCACTCAATCCCCCTGCGGCCCGCCCCAGGCTCGGGTAACAGCGCCGGATGCGTGCGGCGCCTGACGCCGGGCGCCGCCCGCGCAATGAAAAAAAACCGCTTAATCTTGTGTCTTGGACGCCTTTCTCGCATGGCGCCTTCAGCCGTTGCTGTTTACCGCTTGCCCCACGGCCCGTCAAGACAAAATCACGGCGGATGCCCAGTGTATCGCCCTTCACCGGGCATGTCGGCCGCGCGGCTCGATTCTTGACCGGCCGCCTTGCCGCCATGGCATCGGCTCGGCGAACATCGACGACCCGGCGTCGTCCCCGCGCGCCAGCCCCACTCCCGGAGATCCCCATGCCGCTCGCGGTTGCCGTGCTGATGGACCCGATCGAGGCGATCAAGATCGCCAAGGACACCACCTTCGCCCTGCTGCTGGAGGCGCAGCGGCGCGGCCATGCCCTGCATTACATGGAGCAGGGCGACCTGGCGCTGCGTGACGGCGCCCCCTGGGCACGCCTGGTGCCACTGACGGTGAAGGACGACGCCGGTGGCTGGTTCCGCCGCGACGAGGCGCGCTGGCGCGACCTGCGCGAGCTGGACGTGGTGCTGATGCGCAAGGATCCGCCCGTGGACCGCGAGTTCCTCTACGACACCATGGTGCTGGAGGCCGCGCAGCGTGGCGGTGTGCAGGTCATCAACGACCCGCGCTCGCTGCGCGACTGCAACGAGAAGGTGTTTGCGCTGCACTTCCCGCAATGCATGGCGCCAACCCTGGTGGCGCGCGACCCCGCCGAACTGCGCCGCTTCGTCGACGAGCACGGCGAGGCGGTGCTCAAGCCACTGGACGGCATGGGCGGGCGCGGCATCTTCCGCGTGCGGGCGGGCGACAGCAACCTCAACTCCATGCTCGAAACCCTGCTCGGCGGCGACGCGCACGGCCAGGGGCGGCAGTTTGCGGTGGCGCAGAAATTCATCCCGCAGATCAGCGCCGGCGACAAGCGGATCCTGCTGGTCGATGGCGAGCCGGTGCCGTACGCGCTGGCGCGCATTCCGCAGGGCAACGAGTTCCGCGGCAACCTCGCCGTCGGCGGCCGCGGCGAGGGCGTGCCGCTGTCCGACCGCGATCGCTGGATCGCCGCCGAGGTGGGCCCGGAGCTGCGCCGCCGCGGCCTGCGCTTCGTTGGGCTGGACGTGATCGGCGACTACCTGACCGAGGTCAACGTCACATCACCGACCTGCGTGCGCGAGCTGGACGCGCAGTTCGGGCTTAACATCGCCGGCACGCTGTTCGATGCCATCGAGCAGACCGCCGCAGGAACCCGTGTCTAAGTGAGCAACGCCACCCCCGTGCCCCGCAGTCCCGACATGATCGGGGCGACCTTCCTGTTTTCGCTGGTGCTGCACGGCGTGCTGCTGCTGGGCATCACCTTCGAGCTGACGCGGCCGGCGCCGGCGCTGCCCACGCTGGACGTGACCCTGGTCAACGTGGCCAACCGTGAAGCGCCGGACAAGGCCGACTTCCTGGCCCAGGCGAACAATCGCGGCGGCGGCACCAGCGATCGCGCCGAGCGCCCCTCCAACGCCTTCAGCGGGCCGCTGCCCAAGCCGACCCCGGGCGTGGCACCGGCGCCGGTGGACGACGCCAACCCGGCGCCGCAGCCGCCCCGGCCGGACCGCATGGTCACCACCCGCGGCGACAGCCGCTTCACCGTGGATGCCGGCAGCGAGCGGCGCCCGGTGGA
>NZ_DASSVG010000023.1:0-6665 GCF_035706265.1 Ramlibacter sp.
GCCGTGACGCAGCGCTGCGCCGTGCGTACATGGCCCCGAGCGGGCGTTCCCGAGTGCCTTTCCGGGGGGCGCGTTCGCCGCGGCGCAGGCCCGGAGGGGGTTTGTCCGGCTCCGGAAGTACAGGAGGAGGCGCGGGCGCGCTGTCATCACGGGCAACGGTTCTCATCCGCGCCGGGGGACATGGAGGAGACGGACAAACCCCCTCCGGGCCGGCACAGGGGCCACACCGCTTCCCCAGCCGCCCAGGCGAGGGACTCACAATCTGCGACGGGCAAGGACACGAGGAGTTGCCGTGTGAAAATCCCCGCATGACGCAACTCAGGGTCGGCTTCGCCAGCATCTACGCCTGGCGGCCGCACGTGGAGCACATGATGTTCCTCGCGCGCCTGGTCCAACAGGCCGGCCACGCCGCGTCCTTCCTCGCCTGCGACGCCGACCTGCCGGCCTGCTACACGCGCGAGCTGCGCGACGTGCGGCCCGACTGGATGGAGTGCCTCATGTGCCGCGCGGGCGGCGTGCGTTCGTACACGGGCCGCAACGTGACGTCGATCGGCAGCCTCGCCGGCGCACCCGATGCCGAAGCGCTGGCCCGCGGCAGCGAATGGGCCGCCTCCAGCGCCAGCACGCTGGGCCGCTTCGAGTCGCCCGCCGATTACGCGAGCCCCGAATTCGCACAGCTGCGCGAGCGCCTGGCGCCCACGGCTGCCATGGCCTACGAAGCTGCGAGCGCCTGGATCCGCCGCGAGGGGCTCGACGCGATCTGTCTCTTCAACGGCCGCATGGACGCCACCCGCGGCATCTTCGAAGCCGCGCGCGCTGCGGGCGTGCGGGTCGTGACCTTCGAGCGCACCTGGTTCGGCGACGGCATCCAGCTGCTGCCGGACGAACACTGCCTGGGCCTGGAGAGCTGGCACGCCATGGTGGCGCGCTGGAGTACCGTGCCGTTGTCGGAGGTGCAGGCGCGCAAGGCCGCAGCCTTCGTCGCCGCGCGGCTCACGCGCACCAACCTCAGCGAATGGCGGGCCTACAACGTCGATGCGCGCGAGACCGGCTGGCCGGTGGCGGGCGGGCGCCGCCGCATCCTGGTGCTTCCCAGCAGCCTCAACGAGGTCTGGAGCATGCCCGGCTGGGCCTCGCCCTGGGGCGGGGCCGCGGCCGGCTTCGACGCCGTGATCGCGCATCTGGGCCTGCAGCCGCAGGACCTGGTGCTGCGCTGCCACCCGAACTGGTCCGAGCGCATCGGCAAGCGCGACGGCCGACTGCCCGAGGCGCACTACACCGAGTGGGCGCGCGCGCGCGGCATCCACGCGATCGCGAGCGCGGACAAGGCCAGCACCATGTCGCTGATCGCGCAGTGCGACGCCGTCCTGCTGGCCAGCGGAAGCGCCGCGCTGGAGGCCGCGGCGCTGGGCAAGCAGGTGATCGCCATCGGCCCCTCGCATTACCAGGAGGCCGGCTTCCGCACCGACGCGAGCACGCCCGAGGCGCTGGCGCGGCTGGTATTGGACGTGGACCTGCCGCGCCAGCACCGCGCCGCGGCGCAGGACCGCCTGCGGCGCGGTACGCTGCGCTTCCTCTACACCGTGGCTTACCGGCTGCCGCAGTACGTGCAGCACGTGAAGGCGATCAGCACCACCTCCTACCGCTACGTGCCGGGCGCCGACCCGCAGCGGCTGGTGGACCTTCTTCGCACCGGCCAGCTGCAGGCCGACGACGCCTTCGCGAGCCCGGACGCCACCGGCGAAGACCGCGTCGCGGCCCTGCTCCAGGCCGGCGAATGGGAGGCGCTGCGCCAGCCGCCGGCGGACGCGAGCGCTGCCTCCGACCGCGTGCGCCGCCGCTGGTTCCTGCAGCCGGTGGACTTCATCCGCGAGAAGATGCCCGTTGGCGACCGATGACCCGCGTCCCGGGCCGCTGAAGACGCCCGTCCTGCGCCGCCAGCTGTGGTACCTGCCCGTGCTCGGCGCCGGCATGGCGCTGCTGATGCTGCGCGTGCTGCTGATGGCGCGCCTGCTCGATGTGCCCGGCTTCGCCCGCTACAGCATGGGCCTGGTCGTCGCCACGGTGTTCTGCATGCTGGGGGCGCTGGGGCTTTACCCGCTGCTGCAGCGGGACATGCCGATCCAGCTCGCGCACGGCCGCCGGCGCCGCGCCCTGCTGCTGCTGGCGCAGGCGCTGCTGGTCGCCGCGGCCTGTGCGGCGCTCGGCATGCTGGGCGCGCTGCTGCCGCGCGCCATCGCGGGCCTGTCGGGGATCGCCTTCGCCGTCGCGGTTTTCAACGGCTTGTCGCAGCAGGCCTTCCTGGTCGCCACCACCGAAAGCCGCAGCGCCGGCGAGCCGCTGCGCTATGCGTGGCAGAACTTCGGCCGCGCGGTGGCCATCGTGGTCGCGAGCGCCATCGTCGCCGGCACGACCGGCTCGCCGAGCCTCGTGCTCGGCGTGGAGGCGGTGCTCTCGCTGGCGGTTTCGCTGGCGATCGTGCGGCGCGCTGCCCGCCGCGCCCACTTGCCGCTGGCGCTGCTGTGGCGGGCGGCCGCCCGCCGGCTTTCGCTCGCACCCTGGCACACGGCGCTCGTGTTCCTGGGCATCTCCGTGGTCGCCAGCCTGCTGACCAACGCCGACCGCTGGCTCGGCGCGGAACTGCTGGCCGTGGAGGCTTTCGGCCAATACGCCTTCGCCGCCACGGCGCTCGTGCTGGCCCAGGCCGTGCAGAGCATGGTCAGCGCCGCGGTCTTTCCGATGGTGGCGCGCCGCTTCGCGAGGGCCGGGCTGGTGCCAGCCTTTCGGCTGGCCGCCGGCACGTCGCTGGGCCTGCTCGCGGCCGCCGCGGCCGCCAGCGTGCCGGCCTACTTTGCCGCCGCCTGGGCGATCGCGCGCTGGTATCCGGCCTACCAGGCCTCGATCGCCCTGCTGCCCGTGCTGCTCGCGGTGTGCTGCCTCCGGGTGTCGGACTTCTGGTCGGCCTTCCTCGCCGCCTCGCGGCACGAGCGCCTGCTGCTGGCCCTGCATTCCACCGTGGCGCTGGTCGCCTGCGGCGGCTGGCTGGCGTGGGCTGCGCATTCCGGCACGGTGGACGCGCCGGCGATCGCCTGGCTTGCGCTGCTGCTCACCGCGGGCAGCTATATTGCGGCCCTGCTCGCATCGGCCTGGAGCCGCCGCGCCGCCGTGCCAGCCCGGGCGGCCGTCGCCTTCGATCCTTCCGCCCCATGAAGCAGGACCTGGTCTCCATCATCACCCCCGCGTACAAGGCCGCCGCCTACGTCGGCGACACGATCGCGTCGGCGCTGGCGCAGAGCTACGGCGAGTGGGAGATGCTGATCGCGGACGACTGCTCCCCGGACGACACCCGCGCCGTGGTGGCGCAGTGGGCCGAGCGCGATCCGCGCGTGCGGCTGCTGGCCATGACCCGCAACGGCGGCCCGGCGGCGGCGCGCAACGCCGCGCTGGCCCAGGCCCAGGGGCGCTGGATCGCCTTCCTGGACAGCGACGACCTGTGGCTGCCGGCCAAGCTCGAACGCTCGCTCGCGCATGCGCAGGCGAACGGGGCCGCGCTCGTCTTCACCGGCTTTCGCCGCATCTCCTTCGACGGCAGCCGCACGGGCGATTACATCGGCGTGCCGCGCACCCTCACCTACCGCCAACTACTGGGCAACACCGCGATCGCCACCTCCACGGTGCTGATCGATCGCGCCCAATGCGGCGAGGTGTGGATGAAGCCGGTGTTCTACGACGACTTCGCCTGCTGGCTGGAGATCCTCAAGCGCGGCTTCGTGGCCCATGGCCTCGACGAGGACCTGATGCGCTACCGCGTGATGCCGCGCTCGGTGTCGCGCAACAAGAAGCGCTCGGCGCAGGAGGTCTGGAAGGCCTACCGCCAGGTGGAGGGGCTGGGACCGCTCACCTCCGCCTGGCACTTCACCAGCTACGCGCTGCACGCGCTGCGCAAGTACCGGCAGTTCTGATGGCAGCCCACGCCGACCTCGCGAGCGCCCCGGTCGTGGTGACCGGCGCCAGCGGTTTCATCGGCCGCGCCCTGGTGCGCCAGCTGCGCGGAGAGGGACGCGTCGTGCGGGCGGTGTCGCGCCATCCGTGGGATGCGCCGGCCGGGGTGCGCGTGATCAGCCTGCAGGACTACCAGGACACGGCGGCACTGGCCGCCGCCTTCGAGGGCGCCGGCTGCGTGCTGCACCTGGCGGCGCTGGCCCACCGCGAAGGCAGCGCCGCGGAATTCGATGCCAGCGTGCACGCGGCGCAATGCGTGGTGAAGACCGCGCGCCGCTGCGGCGTGCGCCGGATCGTGTTCCTCAGCTCGATCGGCGTGAACGGCCACCGCACGGAAGTCAGGCCCTTCACCGAGGACGACGTGCCCGGGCCGGTGGAGCCGTACGCGCACAGCAAGCTGCAGGCGGAACAGGCGGTGGTCGCCGGCTGCGCGGGCGGGCACCTCGACTACGTGATCGTGCGGCCGCCCCTCGTGTACGGCCCCGACGCACCCGGCAACTTCGGCCGCCTGGTGCGGCTGGTGCGGCGCGGCTGGCCGCTGCCTCTGGGTGGCATCCACAACGCCCGCAGCTTCCTCGCGCTGGACAACCTGCTCGATTTGCTGGCCGTCTGCACCCACCATCCGGCGGCGGCCAACCAGGTGCTGCTCGCCGCCGACGCCGAGGACCTCTCGACGCCCGAACTGGTCCGCCACATCGCGGCCGGCCTCGCGCTGCCGGCGCGGCTGGTGCCGGTGCCCCCGGGGCTGCTGCGCGCCGGCGCCAGGCTCACCGGCCGCGAACGCCTGGCCGAGAGCCTCTGCAGTTCCCTGCAGGTGGATGCCTCCAAGGCGCGGCGCCTGCTGGCATGGCAGCCGCGCGTCCACGCGGCCGAGGGCGTGGAGCGCGCAGCGCAGTCGAGCCGCGCGCCGTGAGCAAGCGAGCGCTGGACCTCCTCGTCTCCGCCTGCGGCCTCGTGGTGCTGGCGCTGCCCATCGCGCTGGTCGCGCTGGCCGTGAAGCTCAGCTCGCCCGGCCCGGTGCTCTACTGGTCCGACCGCGTCGGCCGCGGCAACCGGCTGTTCCGCATGCCCAAGTTCCGCAGCATGCGCATCGACACGCCGGAGCTCGCCACCCACCTGCTCGCCTCGCCCGAGCGCTGGCTCACGCCGATCGGCAGCTTCCTGCGCCGCACCAGCCTGGACGAACTGCCCCAGCTGTGGAGCGTGCTGAAGGGCGACATGAGCCTGGTGGGCCCGCGGCCGGCCCTCTACAACCAGGACGACCTGATCGCGCTGCGCACCCAGCGCGGCGTGCACGTGCTGCGCCCCGGCATCACGGGCTGGGCCCAGGTGAACGGGCGCGACGAGCTGCCCATCCCGGTGAAGGTGGACTTCGACGCCTGGTACCTGCAACACCGCTCGCTGGCCCTGGACCTGCGCATCCTGGCCCTCACCGTGGCCAGGGTGGCCGGGCAGCACGGCGTGGCCCATTAAAATCGAACGTTTTCCCCTCCCGCAGCGCCCCGCGCGCCCGCCGCATGTCCGACGACCGCACCACCCCGCCCACCGACGAGAACCAGCTGATCGCAGAACGCCGCGAGAAGCTCAAGGCCCTGCGCGAGGCGCAGCGGCGCGGCGCCGGCCCTGCCTTCCCCAACGACTTCAAGCCGGGCGACCAGAGCGCCGCGCTCCACGCCGCCCACGGCGCCAAGCCCGCGGAGCAGCTCGAAACCGAAGGCACGGCGGCCCGCGTGGCCGGCCGCATGATGCTCAAGCGGGTGATGGGCAAGGCCAGCTTCGCCACCCTGCAGGACGGCAGCGGCCGCATCCAGGTCTACGTCACGCGCGATGCCGTCGGCGAGGAGGCCTACAACGAGTTCAAGCGCTGGGACCTCGGCGACATCCTCGGTGCCGAAGGCAAGGTCTTCAAGACCCCCACCGGCGAGCTCTCGCTGCACGCCACCTCGATCCGCCTGCTCACCAAGAGCCTGCGGCCGATGCCGGACAAGTTCCACGGCGTGGCCGACCAGGAGATGAAGTACCGCCAGCGCTACGTCGACCTGATGACGGACGAAGAGGCGCGCCGGCGCTTCGTGGCGCGCAGCAAGGCGATGTCGGGCATCCGCGACTTCATGGTGCAGGCCGGCTTCCTCGAGGTGGAGACGCCCATGCTGCATCCGATCCCCGGCGGCGCCAACGCCAAGCCCTTCATCACGCACCACAACGCGCTGGACCAGGAGATGTACCTGCGCATCGCGCCGGAGCTCTATCTCAAGCGCCTGCTGGTGGGCGGCTTCGAGCGGGTGTTCGAGATCAACCGCAACTTCCGCAACGAAGGCATCTCGGTGCGCCACAACCCCGAGTTCACGATGATGGAGTTCTATGCGGCGTACTGGAACTACCAGGACCTGATGGACTTCACCGAGGCGCTGGTGCGCGATGCGGCGATGAAGGCGGTGGGCACGCTGCAGCTCCCCTACAGCGGCCGCGAGGTGGACCTCTCCAAGCCCTTCGCGCGCCTGACGATCCCCGAGGCGATCGTCAAGCACACCGAGGCGGGCGAGAACGTGGGCAACCGCGACTGGCTGATCCAGCAGCTGCGCAAGCTGGGACTGTCCGAGGAGAAGGACCGGCTGTCCGCCCGTTCGCTCGCCTCGCTGCAGGTGCTCTATTTCGAGGAGAAG
>NZ_DASSVG010000024.1:0-2063 GCF_035706265.1 Ramlibacter sp.
CACCGGGCTGCAGCCCGTCGACCACCGACACCGTGGCGCCATCGAGCGGCACCACGCGCACCGTGCGCGGCACGAACACCTCGGGCGCCGCGTGCACCCACACGCTGTCCTGGTTGCTCGGGTTCCGCACGATGGCGGCGCTGGGCAGGGCGACGCCCTGCACCGTCTTGCGGGTCTGCACGACCACCTTCACCGGCTGGTTCACCGCCAGCGGCAGCGCGCCCTGGCCGGCGGTGTGGAACAGCAGCGGGGTTGCGCCTTCGCGCTGCGCCCGGCCGGCGCCGGTGAAGCGCAGCGGCACGCCCAGGCCCGGCGCGGGGCTGGCGCTGGCACTGGCGATGCCGTCGCCCAGCAGCGCCATGTCGAAGGCCAGCGCCTCCACCACCAGGCGCGCCGGATCGACGATCTCGAACAGGACTTCGCGCGCCTCCACCACCTGGCCGGCGACCACGTTGGCGGCGGAGATCACGCCGGCGATCGGCGCCACCAGCGTCTCGGTGGCGGCCACGCCCCGGTGGAGCGCGGCGAGGCGCTGCTTCAGGCCCTCGACGTCGCCGCGGGCAGCGTCGATGTCCTTCTGCGGCACCGTGCCTTCCAGTTGCGCGAGCCGCGCGGCGCGGCGTTCGGCCTGCACCAGTTGCGCGGCGAGGTCCGCGGCCTGGGCCTGCTGGTTGGCGCGCTCGATCGCCGCCACCGAGGAGCGCACCACCGCCAGCACCTGGCCCTTGCGCACGGCCTGGCCCAGGTGCGGCAGGCCGCCGCCCACCGTCTCGATGCGGCCGGCTTGCGTGGTCTGCACCCGGCCGCCGGCGTTGGCGTCCATCAGCACGCGGCCGGTGAGCTCCACGGTGCGCGGCAGCGGTTTCGCTTCCGCCGGCTGGGTGCGCAGCGCGAGCTGGCGCTGCGAAGGCTTGGGCAGGAACACGCTGCCATCGGGCTGGCGCTTCGGTGCATTGCCGGGCGCAGCCGCGGCGTGGTCGCCGTGCTCGTGGCCGTGGCCGTGGTCGTGGCCCTCGCCGGCCGCGGCGGGCAGGGCCAGCAGGGCGCCGGCGAGGAGCAGGAGGGTCGGAATGTTCGTCTTCATGCTGCGCTCCCCGTGCGGCGCCGGCCCAGGATCACCGCCGCCAGTGCGATGGCCGCCGCGGCGGCCGCTGCCGGCAGCGCCCACTGCGGCAGGGTGCGGGAGGCCGGCTCGGCGCCGTGGGCCTCCTCGACGTGAAGGTCCAGCTCGCCGGCGAGCAGGTCCATGTCGCTGCCGGCCGTGACGGTGAAGGCGAAGGGCAGTTCGCCCTCGCGCTTGAGCGCGTCGACCGCGATGCGGTAGGTGCCGTCCGCCTGCGGCTCGGCCACGCCCTTGTGCGGGCCCGCCTCGTACTCGATGCGGGCGCCCGCCACCGGTTCGTTGCTGGCGAAGCGGTCCAGGTAGACCGTCATCACGCCGTGTTCGACGATGCCGACCAGTTCGAACAGGTCGGACTGCGCATTCAGGCGCGGGCTGGCCGGGCCGGTGGCGGCCGGCGTGTCGTGGTCATGGCCGTGGTCGTGGCCGTCCTGCGCGCGGGCGGCCGGCAGGGCCCCGGCGAGCGCCAGGGCCAGGATCAGGGTGGGAAGATTCTTCATGGGAGGATTCCGTGGGCCTGGTTCAGGCGGGCGATGGCGCGGCGCGTCTCCAGCGTGGCGCGCGCATGGGCGAGTTCGGCTTCGAAGCGTTCGGTGTCGGCGCGCAGCCGGGTGGGCAGGTCGCTTTCGCCGAGCTGCCAGGACTTGGCGATCAGTGCCTGCACTTCGCGGGCGTCGCGTTCGCGCTCGCCGGCCAGCGTTTCGGCGCGGCGCGCGGCTTGCAGTTCGGCGCGGGCGGATTCGAGCTCGGCGCGGGCGCTGCGCTCGGTGGCGTCCAGTTCGGCCTGCGCCGCCTCGAGTTCCGCCCGGGCGGCGGCGAGGCGGGCGCCGTTGCGGACCTCGCCGCCCAGCGGCACGCGCACCGCCAGCCGCAGCGAGGTTTCGTTGGCCGCGCCGAAGGCGGCGCGTTCGTGCACGACGCCCACGCCCAGCTCGATCGGATC
>NZ_DASSVG010000025.1:0-2708 GCF_035706265.1 Ramlibacter sp.
GTCTTCGCGAACACCTCGGCGACGCCCTGGCCGTAGGCGGTGCGGTCGTCGATGATCGCGACCTTCTTCAGCTTCAGCTTGTCGGAAGCGTACAGGGCCAGCGCCGCGCCCAGCGCGTTGTCGTTGGCGATGATGCGGTAGGTCGTGTCCCAGCCCGGCTTGGTCAGGTCGGGGTTGGTGGCGGCGCCGGTGATGTGCGGGATGCCGCAGTCGTGGTAGACCTTGGAGGCGGGGATGGTCGTGCCGGAGTTCAGGTGGCCCACCACGCCGGCGACCTTCGCGTCGCACAGCTTCTGGGCGGCGGCGGTGCCCTGCTTCGGGTCGGCGGCGTCGTCTTCGGCCTGGATCTCGAACTTCACCTTCTTGCCGCCGATCGTGACGCCCTGCGCGTTCAGGTCCTCGATGGCCATGCGGACGCCGTTCTCGTTGTCCTTGCCATAGTGCGCCTGCGGGCCCGACATGGGGGCGACGTGACCGATCTTGACGACTTGCTCCTGTGCGAAGGCGATGCCGCACGCGGCGGCCAGCGCGCAGGCGACCGTCAGTCTCAGTTGGAATTGCATGGAAACCTCCAGATAGCTTGATGGGTTGAGATCCACTCGTTGTTCGCTCAACGGCGCGGAACATATCTCAATTTCCACACCCGGGCCAGAGGGACTCCTCTAGGGATGAAAGCGAACGGCAAGCTTTGCGTCGCCCAAGCGACGGCGCGCACAGCAAAGCTTGCTACAGCTCAAACGTTCGTGCCGTCCGGCCGTTGACGCGCCTGCAATTCGTCGGCCAGCGCCTCGGCCACGACCTCGCGCACGACGCTCTCCACGCGCTCCCGCAGCAGGGGCGTGAGCGCGCTGGTGTGTTCCACGATGGTGGCGGCGACGGCCTCGCGCAGCCGCCGGTCCAGCGTGAGCTCCACCCGCTGCAGCACGCGCTGGGCGAGCTGCTCCTGCGTGAGCGCCGGCAGCGTGTCGGCGGCGGGCGCGCCCAGCGGCGCGGCGCCGGTCTGCACCACTTCGGTCAGGGTCGGCACGAACTTGGGCGGCGTGCGCGTGGCCATCAGCGGCCCTCCCGCACGGCGTAGTCGTGCCGCTGGATCGCATAGCCGCGGTCGGCATAGTGCTTCCAGCGCGCTCGCGCGTGCTGGCGATCGTCCTCGTCCTGCGAGACCAGCTCGATCAGCCGCTCGAAACGCTCGAAGCCCTCCGGCACGGCGCCGCCGAGGTTCACCAGCACCTGCTGGTGCGGCGTGCCCCGCGCCGTGTCGGCCAGCACCACGGGCGAGGCCGCGAGCACCTGCGCGTCGGCCGAGCCGGCGTGCGCGTGCGGGATGAACTCGAGCGCCGAGAAGGTCCACAGCTCGGTGTCGAGCCGGCGCAGCAGTTCCGGCTCGCCGGTGACCACCACCCGCGCGCCGGCGCCCGCTGCCTTGCGCAGCAGCCGGCAGGCATAGGCGAGCTTGTCGGGGACGTTGAAGTGGAAGGCGACTTCGGTCATACCGAAGGGGCTGGGGGCCGGGGGCTAGGGGCCAGGGTCACGCCGCGACCCGCCCCTTGCCGCGCGCCGGCGCCTTGGCAGCCGGCCTCGTCTTGCCCGGCGCGGCCCGCTTGCCGGCGGGTGCGGCCGCGGCGCCGGCACCCGCCTGCGACAGCAGGTATTCCAGCAGCAGCCCCACCGGCCGGCCGGTGGAGCCCTTGTTGTTGCCGCCCCGCCAGGCCGTGCCCGCGATGTCCAGGTGGGCCCAGGGATAGTTCTGCGTGAAGCGGTGCAGGAACTTCGCCGCCACCACGGCGCCGCCCGCGCGGCCGGCCACGTTGGCCACGTCGGCGAAGTTGGTCTTCAGGCCCTCCGCGTACTCCTCGTCAAGCGGCAGGCGCCAGCAGGGATCGAGCGCCGTCTCGCCGGCCTGCTGCAGCGCCTGGGCGAGCGCGTCGTCGGTGGCGAACAGGCCGCTGCGCACCCCGCCCAGCGCGACCACGCAGGCACCGGTGAGCGTGGCGACGTCGATGACCGCGCGCGGCTTGAAGCGCTCGGCATACGTCAGCGCGTCGCACAGGATCAGGCGGCCCTCGGCGTCCGTGTTGAGGACCTCGATGGTCTGGCCGCTCAGGCTGGTGAGGATGTCGCCCGGCTTGTAGGAGGCGCCGTCGGGCATGTTCTCGCAGCTCGGGATCAGGCCCACCACGTTCAGGCGCGGCTTGATCTCGCCCAGCGCACGGAAGGTGCCCAGCACGCTGGCGGCACCGCCCATGTCGAACTTCATCTCGTCCATCTCGGCCGAGGGCTTGATCGAGATGCCGCCGGTGTCGAAGGTGATGCCCTTGCCCACCAGCACGATCGGCGCCTCGCCGCGCGGGCCGCCGTCGTGGCGCAGCACGATGAAGCGCAGCGGCTCGGCCGAGCCCTTGGCCACGCCCAGGAAGGAGCCCATGCCGATGCGCGCCACCTCCTTCGGGCCCAGGACTTCGACGCCGAAACCGTGCGCCTTGGCGAGCTTGGTCGCCTCGTCGCCGAGGCGCGAGGGCGTGGCGTAGTTGGGCGGCAGGTTGCCCAGCTCGCGGGCGAACTCGATGCCGGCGGCGGCGGCACGCGCACGGGCGAAGGCCTCGCGCTGGGCGCCGGCATCGGCCACGCCCACCACCACCTTCTTCAGTTCGCGCGCTTCGGGCTTGGACTTGGTGGCCACGTAGACGTAGCTGCTCTCCGCCGTGCCG
>NZ_DASSVG010000026.1:0-7684 GCF_035706265.1 Ramlibacter sp.
CGCCGAAGCCGATCGCCAGCGGCAACACCCCGAGGCCGGCGGCCAGCGTGGTCATCAGGATCGGCCGCAGGCGCAGCAGGCAGGCCTCGCGCACCGCCTCGGTGGCGGAGATGCCGCGCGAGCGCTGGGCCTCCAGCGCGAAGTCGATGATCAGGATGGCGTTCTTCTTGACGATCCCGATCAGCAGGAACAGGCCGATCAGCGCCATGATGGAGAACTCCATGTCGAACAGCAGCAGCGCCAGCACGGCGCCGATGCCGGCCGAAGGCAGCGTGGAGAGCACGGTGAGCGGGTGCACCAGGCTCTCGTACAGCACGCCCAGCACGATGTAGATCACCACCAGCGCCGCCAGGATCAGGATCGGCTGCTGCTTGTTGGTCTCGTCCGCCGCGCGCGCCGTGCCCTGGAAGCTGCCGCGCACGTTGATCGGCATGCGGATCTCGTCCTGCGCGCGCTGCACCGCCTGCTTGGCCTGGTCCAGCGTGAAGCCCTCGGCCAGGTTGAAGGAGACGGTGGTGGCCAGCTCCGCGTCCTGGTGGTTCACGGAGGTGGCCGTGGGTTGCTCGTAGAAGCGTGCGATGGCCGACAGCGGCACCATGCTGGTTGCCGCGGTGCTGAGCGCCTGGCCGGTGGAGGCGTCACGCAGCGAGGGATTGGCGCTGCTGCCCGCCGTCACGCTGGCCGTGGCGGTGGACGTGGTGGCCGTCGAAGCCTCGGCGTTGGTCGTCGCCGGGCCGGTGACGCGCGCCGGCACGAAGATGTCCTTCAGCGCCTCGGGGCTGCGGATGTAGCGCGGCGCCACCTGCATGATCACGCGGTACTGGTTGACGTCCTCGTAGATCGTGGCCACCTGGCGCTGGCCGAAGGCGTTGTACAGCGCGTTGTCGATGTCGCGCGAGCTGATGCCCATGCGCGCGGCCGTGTCCTTGTCCACCTCGACGAAGGTCTCGACCCCGTTCTCCTGCTGGTCGGTGTCGACGTCGACCAGCGCCTCCTGCCGCTTCATGGCCTCGGCCAGCCGCGTGGCCCACAGCTTGAGGTCGGCCTCGTTGTCGCTCTTGAGCGTGTACTGGTAGGTGCTGTTGCTCTGGCGGCCGCCCATGCGCAGGTCCTGCACCGGGTTGAGGAACAGGCTCACGCCGGTGACGCGGGCGAGCTGCGGCCGCAGCCGCGCGATCACGGCCTGGCCGCGCTCGGCATCCGCGCCGCGCTCGAGGTTGATGAACATGAAGCCGCCGCCGGCACGCGAACCGCCGGTGAAGGCCACCACCGTGTCCACCGCGGGATCGTTGCGCACGATGTCGACCAGCTGGCGCAGCTTGTCCTGCATCTGCTGGAAGGAGATGCTCTGGTCGGCCCGGATGCCGCCGCTGATCTGCCCCGTGTCCTGCTGCGGGAAGTAGCCCTTGGGGATGCGCACGAACAGGAAGCCGTTCAGCCCGATCACCAGCACCAGGATCAGCAGCACCAGCCAGCGCGCCGCCAGCGCCCAGTCCAGGCTCACGGCGTAGAAGCGCTGCACCCAGGAGAAGCCCCGCTCGGCCCAGCGTGACAGGCGCCCCGGCTGGCGCGCGTGCGCCTCGGGGTGCAGCAGCCAGGCGCACATCATGGGCGTGGTGGTCAGCGAGATCAGCAGCGAGATCATCACCGCGGCCGACAGCGACACCGCGAACTCGCGGAACAGCCGGCCCACCTGGCCGCCCATGAACAGCAGCGGGATGAAGACGGCGATCAGCGAGACGCTGATCGACAGCACCGTGAAGCCCACCTCGCGGGCGCCGCGCAGCGCCGCCTGGAAGCGGTCCATGCCGGCCTCGATGTGGCGCGAGGTGTTCTCCAGCACCACGATGGCATCGTCCACCACGAAGCCGGTGGCCACCGTCAGCGCCATCAGCGAGAGGTTGTTCAGCGAGAAGCCCAGCAGGTACATCACGCCGAAGGTGCCCAGCAGCGACACGATCGTCGCCACCGCGGGGATGAAGGTGGCGCGCGCGCTGCGCAGGAACAGGCTGACCACCAGCACCACCAGCAGGATGGCGATGCCCAGCGTCAGCTCCACCTCGTGCAGCGAGGCGCGGATCGAGTGGGTGCGGTCGGAGGCCACCTCCAGCGTGATGTCCTTCGGCAGCGAGGCCTGCAGCGTGGGCAGCAGGCCGCGCACGGCGTCCACGGTCTGGATCACGTTGGCGCCGGCCTGCAGCGTCACCAGCACGATCACCGCGGGCCGGCCGTTGAACAGGCCCATGGTGTTGATGTTCTCGACCCCGTCGCTCACCTCGGCGACGTCGGCCAGCCGCACCGCCGCGCCGTCGCGCCAGGCCACCACCATGTCGCGGTAGTCGGAGGCGGTCTTGCCGTTGTTGGCCATGCCGGTGCCGGTGTAGATCTGCAGCCGCTGGCCGTCGATGGTGAGGTCGCCCTTGGGCCGGTTGGCCGTGCCGGCCTGCAGCGCCGCCCGGATGTCCTCCATCGCGATGCCGTAGCGGTTCAGCGCGAAGGGGATCAGCTCCACCCGCACGGCCGGCTGCGAGCCGCCGCCCAGCTCCACGTCGCCGACGCCGGGCACCTGGGCGATCTTCTGCTGCACGATGTTGGAGACCGCGTCGTAGATCTGGCCCGGAGAGCGCGTCGGCGAGGTCAGCGCCAGGATGATCACCGGCGACGCCGACGGGTTGGCCTTGCGGTAGGTCGGGTTGCTGCGCAGGTTGGCCGGCAGGTCGGCGCGCGAAGCGTTGATCGCCGCCTGCACTTCGCGCGCCGCGGCGTCGATGTTGCGGTTCAGGTCGAACTGCAGGGTGACGCGCGAGCTGCCGGCGCCGCTGCGGGAGGTGACTTCGTTGACGCCCGCGATGGTGGCCAGCCGCCGCTCCAGCGGGGTGGCGACGCTGGTGGCCATGGTCTGCGGGCTGGCCCCGGGCAGGTTGGCCGAGACCGAGATCACCGGGTAGTCCACCTGCGGCAGCGAGGCGACCGGCAGCTTGAAGAAGGCCGCGATGCCGGCCAGCGCGATCCACACCGTGAGCAGCACGGTGCCGACGGGGCGGCGGACGAAGGGGGAGGAGAGGTTCATCGCGTTCCGCTGCCCTACCCCCCGCCCATGGCACCCCGGGAAGCGGAGCTTCCCGGGGACCCCGCGGCTCCCGCAAGCGGGAGAGGGGGCTGTTCACTCCCTCTCCCGCTTGCGGGAGAGGGTTGGGGTGAGGGTGACTTCCGCCACCGCCGCCCCAGCGCATCGAACCCCAGGTAGATGACCGGCGTCGTGAACAGCGTCAGCAGCTGGCTCACGATCAGCCCGCCGAAGATCGCCAGGCCCATCGGCCGGCGCAGTTCCGCCCCGGCGCCGAAACTGAGCATCAGCGGCACCGCCGCGAACAGGGCCGCCAGCGTCGTCATCAGGATGGGCCGGAAGCGCAGCAGGGCCGCCTGGTGGATCGCCTCGCGCGGCGTCTTGCCCTCCTCGCGCTCGGCGTCGAGGGCGAAGTCGATCATCATGATCGCGTTCTTCTTCACGATGCCGATCAGCAGGATGATGCCGATGATGCCCATCACGCCCAGGTCGTGGCCAGCCAGCATCAGCGCGAGCAGCGCGCCCACGCCCGCGGAAGGCAGCGTGGAGAGGATCGTGAGCGGGTGCACGTAGCTCTCGTACAGCACGCCCAGCACGATGTAGACGCACACCACGGCCGCCAGGATCAGCCACAGCTGGTTGGACAGCGAGGATTCGTAGGCACCGGCCGCGCCGAGGAAGGTCATGGTCACCGTGGGCGGCAGCTCCACGTCCTCGATCGCGCTGCGGATCACGTCCACCGCGGTGCCCAGCGCCACGCCCGGCGCGGCGTCGAAGCCCACGGTGGCCGCCGGGTACTGCGCCACGTGGGTGATCTGCAGCGGCGCCTGGCGCTCGGAGATGTGCGCCACCGCGCTCAGCGGCGTCGGCTCGCCGGAGCTGCTGCGCAACTGGATGGCGTTGAGCGTGTTGGCGTGCGCCTCGGTGTCGGCCCGCGCCTCCAGCACCACCCGGTACTGGTTGGTCTCGGTGAAGATGGTGGAGACGATGCGCTGGCCGAAGGCGCTGTACAGCGCCTCGTTGATGGTGGAGGCATTGATGCCCAGGCGGGCCGCGGTGTCGCGGTCCACGTCCACGAACATGGCGGCGCCGGTGGCGT
Source organism: Ramlibacter sp. (assembly GCF_035706265.1). Lineage (GTDB taxonomy): Bacteria > Pseudomonadota > Gammaproteobacteria > Burkholderiales > Burkholderiaceae_C > Ramlibacter. Next base: position 4,167 of record NZ_DASSVG010000026.1, read on the forward strand.
TGGCGTCCGTGGTCACGTTGGCCAGCCGCCGCTCCTGGCGCAGCCGCTCCACCACCCGCCGCGCCGCGTCGTTGACGGTCGCCGCATCCGGGCCCTCCAGGGAGAGCCGGTACTGCGTCGGCCCGCCCTCCGATTCGATCGTGAGGTCCTGCACCGGCTGCAGGAACAGGCGCGTGCCCGGGACCTTCTGGCCGCGCTCGCGCAGGCGGTCCATCAGCCGCTGCAGGCCCGGGCGCGACTCCTTCAGGTTCACCAGCATGCGGCCGGTGTGCAGCATCGTGTTGTTGGCCGCGTCCACGCCGACGAAGCTGGCGATCGACTCCACCGCCGGGTCCTCCAGCAGCGCGCGCGCCACGTCGGCCTGCAGCGCCGCCATGCGCGGGTAGGAGATCGACTGCGCCGCCTCCACGCGCACCTGCAGCTGCCCCGTGTCCTGCACCGGGAACAGGCCCTTGGGAATGGCGATGTAGAGGACCACCGTGAGGGCCAGGGTGCCGAGCGCCACCAGCAGCGTGGCGGCCTGGCGCTCCAGCACCCACGTGAGCGCGACGTCGTAGCGCGCGATCACGCGGTCGAAGGCGCGCTGGATGCGCCCGCCCAGGCCGCGCTCGGGCTCGCGGTGCGGCTCGATCCAGCGGCCCGACATCATCGGCACCAGCGTCAGCGACACCACCGCGGAGATCAGGATGGTGATCGCCAGCGTGACCGCGAATTCGCGGAACAGGCGGCCGATCACGTCGCCCATGAACAGCAGCGGGATCAGCACCGCCACCAGCGAGACCGTCAGCGAGATGATGGTGAAGCCGATCTCGGTGGCACCCCGCAGCGCGGCCTCCATCGGCCGCATGCCGCCCTCGATGTGGCGCGCGATGTTCTCGATCATCACGATCGCGTCGTCCACCACCAAGCCGGTGGCGATGGTCAGCGCCATCAACGACAGGTTGTTGAGGCTGTACCCCAGCAGGTACATCACGCCGCAGGTGCCGATCAGCGAGATCGGCACGGCGAGGCTGGCGATCAGCGTGGCGCGCGGGCTGTGCAGGAAGAAGAAGATCACCAGCACCACCAGCACCACCGCCAGCACCAGCTCGAACTCCACGTGGTGCACCGAGGAGCGGATGCCGGTCGTGCGGTCGGCCAGGACGTCGACGCGGATCGATTCGGGCAGGCCGGCGGTGAGCTCCGGCAGGCGCTCCTTGATGGCGTCGACCGTGGCGATCACGTTGGCGCCCGGCTGGCGCTGCACGTTGAGGATGATGGCCGGCTGCAGGTTGGCCCAGGCGCCGAGCTTCACGTTCTCGGCGCTCTCGACCACCTGCGCCACGTCCGACAGGCGCACCGGCGCGCCGTTGCGGAAGGCGACCACCAGGTTGCCGTAGTCCTTGGCGGTCAGCAGCTGGTCGTTCGAGTTGATCGTGTAGGCGCGCGTCGGTCCGTCGATGCTGCCCTTGGCGGCGTTGGCGTTGGCCTGACCGATGGTGGTGCGCACGTTGTCCAGCGTGAGCCCCAGCGAGGCCAGCGCGCGGTTGTCGGCCTGGATGCGCACGGCGGGCCGCTGGCCGCCGGAGAGCGTGACCAGGCCGACGCCGTTGACCTGGCTGATCTTCAGCGCCAGCCGCGTGTCGGCGATGTTGCGCACGTCGGTGAGCGGCAGCGTCTCCGACGTCAGCGCCAGGGTCAGCACCGGCGCGTCGGCGGGATTGACCTTGGCGTAGACCGGCGGCGCCGGCAGGTCGGCGGGCAGCAGCGAGGCGCCGGCGTTGATCGCGGCCTGCACCTGCTGCTCGGCGACGTCGAGCGCCAGCCCGAGGCCGAACTGCAGCGTGACGATCGAGACCCCGGCGGCGCTGGTGGAACTCATGCGCGAGAGGCCCGGCATCTGGCCGAACTGCCGCTCCAGCGGCGCGCTGACGGTCTGCGCCATCACCTCGGGGCTGGCGCCCGGGTAGAGCGTCTGCACCTGGATGGTGGGGTAGTCGACCTGCGGCAGCGCCGACAGCGGCAGGAAGCGCAGGCCGACCAGGCCGGCCAGCACGATGGCCAGCATCAGCAGCGAGGTCGCGACCGGCCGCAGGATGAAGGGACGCGAGGGGCTCATTGGGGGCGGCCCTCACCCCGGCCCATGGCACCCCGGAAAGCAGAGCTTCCCGGGGACCCCGCTTCTCCCGCAAGCGGGAGAGGGAGGAAGGCATGGATGCGGTTTGGGGAAGTCGTCACTGCTGCGGCCCGGCCCCGGCTTCGCGCGCCTGGCGGCGCTGCTGGCGGCGCGCTTCGCGTTCCTCGGGGGTGAGCTTCTGGAACTCGGCGAGGCGGGCGGCGCGCTCTTCGGGCGTCATGTCGGCCAAGCGGCTCCGGCCGGGCGCGGAGGCGGCCGACGCCGCCGATGCGGCGGCGATGGCGGCGGAAGCCGCGCGGGACGGAGCAGCCCCGGCGAAGGGGTTGGTGGCTTCGCCGGCGGCGGTGGCGCCGGACGCCGGGCGCCCGCCGCCCCCGGCGGAAGGAGAAGATGCGTCGGCGGCCGAGGCCCCGGTGAGCGGTTCCGAGGCCGCCGGCCGACGGCCGCGGCCGCCGCCTGCGGGCGCTTCGCCCGGCAGCTGCACGTGCGAGCCGTCGCGCAGGCGGTCGGCGCCTTCGGTGATCACCCGCTCGCCGATGGCGAGCCCGCTGACGATCTGCACCCGGTCGCCCAGCGGCTCGCCGCGCACCACGGGCCGCTGCTTCACCGTGTGGTCCTGCTGCAGCACGAACACGTACTCGCCGCCGCCCCCCTGGCGCACGGCCGCGACCGGCACCACCACCGCGTTCTTCAGCGTGCGCACCTGCAGCTGCACGTTGACGAACTGGCTCGGGAACAGCTGCTGGCGCGCATTGTTGAAGCGCGCCTTGGCCCGTACCGTGCCGGTGTTGGTGTCGATCTGGTTGTCCAGCGAGGCGAAGACGCCGGTATCGAGCAGGGTCGTGCGGGTGCGGTCGTAGGCCCGCACCTCCATGAAGGCGCCGCCGTTGTGCTGCAGCCAGGAGGCGTGGTCCTGCGGCACCGCGAACTCGACGTCGATCGGCGTGATCTTGGTGATGGTGGCGATGCCGTTGGCGTCGCCCGTGCTCACCTGGTTGCCCACGTCCACGTTGCGCAGGCCCACCCGGCCCTCGATCGGCGCCGTGATGCGGGTGTAGGAGACGTTCAGCCGCGCGGTGCCCTCGGCCGCCTTGTCCGAGACCACGGCGGCCTCGAGCTGGTTGACCGTGGCGCGCTGGGTGTCGACCTCCTGGCGGGCGATCGAATCCTGCTTCAGCAGGGTCTCGAAGCGCGCCAGCGTGACGCGCGCGGCGGCCAGCTGGGCCTCGTCGCGCATGCGCTGGCCCACCGCCTGCTGCAAGGCCATCTCGAACGGGCGCGGGTCGATGGTGGCCAGCAGCTGGCCCTTGCGCACGGCCTGGCCTTCCTTGAACAGCACCTGCGTGAGCACGCCGTTGACCTGCGGCCGCACGCGCACGGTGGCCTGCGAGACGACCGTGCC
>NZ_DASSVG010000027.1:0-2127 GCF_035706265.1 Ramlibacter sp.
CTGGTGCTGCGGCCTGAACTACCACGAGCACGTGCAGGAGACGAACCGCGAGGTCACGGAGCAGCCGACCTTCTTCCTGCGCGTGGCCGACTCGCAGGTGGCGCATGGCCAGCCGATCGTGCGCCCGAAGGAGTCCACGCAACTGGACTACGAAGCCGAGATCGCCGTGATCATCGGCAAGGGCGGCCGGCGCATCCGCGAGGCGGACGCAGCCCGGCACATCGCTGGCTACGCCTGCTACAACGACGGCAGCGTGCGCGACTGGCAGAAGCACACCTCGCAGTGGGTGCCCGGCAAGAACTTCTGGCGCACCGGCGGCTTCGGTCCCTGGATGGTGACGGCGGACGAGATCCCCTTCGGCACCAGCATGACCCTGGTGGCGCGCTTGAACGGCCAGGAGATGCAGCGCGCGACGACGGAGATGATGATCCACAGCATCGCCCGGCAGATCGCGTACGTATCCACCATCGCCCCGCTGCAGCCCGGCGACGTGATCGTCACCGGCACGCCGGGCGGCGTCGGCGCGCGCCGCAAGCCTCCCGTCTGGATGAAGGCCGGCGACGTCGTCGAGATCGAAGTGGATCGCATCGGCGTGCTGCGCAACCCGATCGTGGACGAAGACTGAAGCCGGTTCCCGGCCAGCTTCGACAACCAGCCGCCGCAGCGACGGCGGCGCTTCCAACCCAGGAGTCAAATCGGTGAACAGCGCAACGAAGATCCAGTGGGCCGCGTGGTGCCACGTTCGAGACACGGCGGCTCGCATCCGCGCGGGCATGGGCATGGCCTTGGCGGCCGGCACCGTGTGCCTCGCGCCGGCCGCAGCCTCGGCCGCGGACTTTCCCCAGGGGCCGGTCGAGATGATCGTGCCCTTCGCCTCCGGCGGCGGACTGGACCAGAACGCCCGCGCCTTCGGCAAGGCTTTCTCGGAGGCATTGAACACGCCCGTCGCGGTGGTGAACCGCGATGGCGCCGCGGGAGCGATCGGCCTGGCTGCGCTCGCGGGCGCACGCGCCGACGGCCAGACGCTCGCCTTCACGCCCGCGGTGTCGCTCACCAGCCAGCCGCACCGTGTGAAGACGATCAAGTACGGCCTGGATTCCTTCACCCCGGTGTGCCACGTGTTCGACAACATCTTCGCCGTCGCGGTGCTGGCGAATTCGCCGTATCGGAGCATCTCGGACATCCTGGCGAAGGTGCGCGCCGAGCCGGAATCGGTCAGCTACGGCACATCGGGGATCGGCTCGATTCCCCACCTCGGAACCGCGGACATCGAAGCGGCGATGAACGTGCGGCTGAACCACGTCGCCTACAAGGGTGACGGCCCCATGATGCAGGACCTGCTGGGTGGCCGCCTGGGCTTCGGCGCCGTGCTGGCGAGTTCCGTGGCCGGGCAGGTGCAGGCCGGGACGCTGCGCCTGCTGGCCGTCTACTCCGACCATCGGCATCCGGCGTTTCCCTCCGTCCCGACGCTCAGGGAAGCCGGCGTTCCGGTGGTGCAATTGAGCTTCGGTGGCGTGCTCGCTCCGGCGAAGACGCCGCCGGCCGTCCTGGAAAAGCTGCAGGCGGGTTGCGAGCGCGCGGTCAAGTCGCCCGCCTACGTGGAGTGGGCAGCCAAGGCCGGCCAGGTGATCGAGTACCAGCCGGCCGAAGCCTTCGCCCGCAAGCTCCGCGAGGACAGCCGCAGCAAGGAGGTCACGATCAAGCGCCTGGGGCTCTGAGGCGTTTTACCCGGGCGATATTGACGCGGCATTTTTGCCCCGAAACGGAGGCTCCGCGGGGGCGGGGCCGTCCCCCCCTCGGGGTGGTCGCGCGTGAAGTCACCTTGCTGCCCGACCAGTGGGAATGGCTCGCTGCGCAACCCGGCGGCGCCTCGTTCGCGGCCGACCTCGAAGCCTTTGGCGGGCGCATCGAACGCTGGCCCGCGGATGTGCGGCAGCACCTGCTTCGGCTCGCCGATCCGGACTACGAGGGCAGCTCACCCCAAGGCTAGATGCCGGCGTACCAGTTGTACCCCCGGTCCTCCCAATAGCCGCCCTCGCCGGCGCCGATGTCCTCGAAGCTGGCGACCACCTGCACCCGGTGCAGGTACTTGGGCTGCTTGTAGCCCAGCTGCCTTTCGATCCTGGC
>NZ_DASSVG010000028.1:0-6926 GCF_035706265.1 Ramlibacter sp.
GTCGGCCTTCACTGCGTCGCCCAGGTCCACGCCGCTCGCCTTCTTCACCAGCTGGTAGCGCTTCAGGTTGCCCATCCAGCGCGGCTCCGCCTCGCCGTCCGGGCGGAACATACCGATGAACACCTGGTTCAGGTTCTGCGAACGGTTGGTCGCGCTGATCGGCAGCGAGGCGGTGGCGAAGGTGGAGTTCACCGCGTTGATCTCGGCGAGGATCTGCTTGAAGGCCGTCTCGATCTGCGACTGGTTCTTGACGGCGTAGTACTTGCCGCCGCCGACGTTCGCCGCCCGCTCCAGGATGCGCGAATAGGTCTTGTCCTGCTGCTTGTTGTAGGCGTCCAGGATGTAGACGCTGATGCCCTGCTGGTACAGGAAACGCGCCCACTCGTCGATGTAGCTGTCACCCGTACCGGTGATGGCCTGGCCGGTGAACTTCTCGCCGTCGTACTTGTCGGCGCCTTCCGGCACGGACCCGTTGACGTTGTTGACCACCATGATCAGGTAGTTCCGGCCGCAGGAATTGGCGGGCGGGCCCTGGTACTTGCGGGAGTCCGCCGGGTCGAACACCGAGGTGTCGACGTTCGAGGCCGGATCGTTTCCGCTCACGTACCCGCCGCGAAAGACCTTGCCGCTCGTGAAATAGCGGTACATCTCGAACATCGCGGCAGCCGGCTCCGCGGTGTTGATCTTCTCCTTGGAGGAGTTGATGTTGTCGCGGATCGAAGTCAGGGTGTTGTTCAGCGCCGTCTTGTTGGCCGCGACCTGCATGTTGCGGATGCCGAAGCGCACGTAGCCGCCGACGGTCTGGCCACTGCCCGTCTGGCCCGCGAACCCCATGTTGGCAGGCAGCGCGCCCGAGGCGAGCACGTTCTGCAGCGCCGCAATCTCGGCGCGTCCCTGTTCGCCGCCGTTGTCCGGCCACTTCTGCGACTCGCGCGACCAGTTGGACGAGTTGTCCACCCAGATCATGATGTTCGGCTGCACGGCCGCCCCCGCCGCGACATTGGCCATGAAGATGTCGATGTCCTCCGCGTAGGCGGCCGGCACGAGCAGCAGCGCCAGCACGGCGAGCGCGCGTCGCGCCGCGCCCAAAGTGAACTTCAGGTGCGATCCCATCTAACGTCCTTCCTCATCCAGCCCCGACTCTTGCGGTCAGGGGCAAGCCGTTGCAACCGAGTCGTTCGATACCCGCATGGAAACGCCGCGCGCCACCACCGCCTCCGCGCGCGAAACCGGTTCGTTCGCCTTCGCGTTGAGCTCCCACAGGCTGTCGGAGCAGAGCGATGCGCCCGTGTTGACGCCCTCGATGCCGAAGTTCTGCTGCTCGCCGAGGACGCAGCCGAGGTCTTCCTTGTTCGCCACGTCCAGCTTGCTGGCCGGCACGACCTGCACCTGGGTGCAGGCGGGCTGCGGGTTCATCGCCACCACCACCACGGTCTTGCCGTCGCCATAGAGATCGACGCAGCGGCTGTTGGCCGGGGCGCCGATCTCCGGCGGGCAGTTGGAGTTGTCCAGGACCTCGCCGGGGGTTTCGACGAAGGTCGGCGAGCTCACCACCTGGTCCAGGATCGCCTGGGCGGCGTTCTGCGCCTGGATCTGCTGCTGCGCGTTGTCGACGATCTGCAGGTTGGTCTTGCCGATGTTGAACGTGGACAGTGCCATCACCGTCAGCAGGATCAGCATGATCAGCGCCATCACGAGCGTGATGCCGCGCTGGGATGTGGATTTCATGACGGCGAAAGCCTCCGGCTGCTTGGGTTCTGCAGGCGCACGACTTCGTGCAGCAGGCTGCGCCGGTAGCGGTCGCCGATGGGGCCGATCGTCCTCGGTGCGCCGCCGCCCGTGTCGGCATCGGCCACCCGTCCCAGCTCGAAGACCTTGTCGTCGGTATAGCCCGGCGAGGCTTCGACGCTGCGTGAAAGCAGGAACACCTTGGCGGCGACCACGCCGGACCAGTAGGCGACGCAGTCTTCCGGCGTGCAGGCCTGGTAGATGTCGGGCGAAGCGCTGTACACGTCGGGGCTGCCGTCGCCGTCGGTGTCCATGCCGTACTCCGCCTGCAGGTTGTCGATCCCCTGCACCAGCGAGGTGGTGGTGAAGCCCAGGGTGCCGCCGCTCGCGGAGAGCTCCGCGCGCTTGAGGGTCGGGATGCCGTCGCCCGGCTTGTCGTTGTTGGCGACGAAGTAGATGCGCACCAGGTACCGGTGGATCTCCGCGCCGGTGGCGCAGTTGCGCCGCTTCAGCGTGAAATCGGCGGCCGTCTTGCTCAGGCGGTAGTGGTTGGCGATGTTCGCGGTGGAGAGCTCCCCGTTGGCCGGGTCGCTGCACGAGGAGGCCTGGAAGCCGACCATGTTGGCCGGCAGCGCCGGGCAGGCGCCCACGCCGGCCGCGCAGGCGGAAGCGCGGCGCACGACGACCACGTCCGTGCCCGTCTTGACGTCGGTGATGCACGAGAGCCCGCCGTCCGAGTTGTCATAGCCCTGGACGTGCAGTGGCAGTGCCGTCTTCATCGCTGCCACGTCGGTCGTGCACGGGTCGGGCATGGCCGCCGGCAGCGGCAGCTGGCGCGGATCGAAGGAATCGAAATAGCCGGCGTGCTCCAGGTCCGTCGCCAGGAGCTCCATGGCATAGCGGCCGTTCTCGATCTTGCGACTCGCCCGCTCCGTCTCGGTGCGCGTGCGGCTGTTGTTCGCGAACAGCAAGGCCATCGCGGCGACGATCAGCATGCCGGCGGCGATGCCGACCATCATCTCGATGACGGTCATGCCGCCGCTGCGACGGCGCGCGGGTGCCGCGGTGCGGCGCGGGATCACGAGCATGTCTGCAGCGGCACCACGACGCTGGAACTCACCGCCTTGCGCAGCGCGTCGTCGGAGCCGTACTGGTCGGCGCCGCAGCTGACCGCCGGCGCCACGGTGGAATTGAAGCCCTGCCAGGAAATCGTCACGCGGTACACGCCCGGCTGGCAGACGCCGGCGGCCGGATTGGGCGCCTGCACCTGCTCGACGCAACCCAGCGCGCCGATCATGGCGCCCACGCTGGCGGTGTCCTTGACTTCGTGCGAGCCCTTGAGCGCGTTGCTCCACTCGCAGAGGTCCAGGTCGGCGCGGGTGGGGGCGGCCAGCGTGCTGCAGTCCCCCGGTGCGGCATCGCCCGTGCCGCGCGGATCGGCCGTGCCCGTGACGTAGGCCGCGGCCTGGTTCATGTTGGCCTGCATGCGCTGCGTCATGTCCTGCAGCAGCGTGAGGGCGTGCGCGCGCTGGTTGGACTCCATCAGCGCCGCGTTCATGCGCGTCTGCAGGCCGGCCAGGGCGAGCAGGCCCAGGGCCGTGATCAGGATCGAGACCATCACCTCGATCAGGGTCGTGCCGCGCTGGCGCGTGCGGGCGCAAGGCTGCCGCGTCAGCACACCGACCCTTCCTTCACGTAGGGCCGGCCGCTGTTGTCCACCAGCACGCAGCGGGACAGCGAGGTGTTGGGCGCGGTGATCACGAACTTGCGGTCGCCGCCCGGCGCCAGCGTCGTGCGCCCGGAGCCGTTGTAGACGATCTCGCCCAGGCCGGAAGTGGCGGCGATGCTCACGCTCGCGGGCGCGGTCTGGACCTGGAGCTCCGGCCCGGCGGGATCCTCGGGGTTGACGATCTTCCAGCCGTCGTCCCAGTCGACGTGCATCGGCCGGATCGTCACCTCCCCGTTGCGCTTGATGGCCTCGGAGCGCGCCTTGACCAGCGCGAGATACAGGTCGGAGGTCGCGGCGCGCACGCGCTGCGCGGCCATCAGTTCGCGGAAGGAAGGCGCGGCGATGCCGGCGAGGATCGCCGCCACGGTCACCACCACCATCAACTCGATCAACGTGAATCCCGCGGAGCGCGCCTTGGCGCCGCGCCCGGGAGCGCAGTTCTTCATTCGCTCGGCCATGTGTTCGAACCTCCGTCCGGCTACCACTTGCCCGCCGGCAGCTTGCTGCCATTGCTGGTGATGCTCAACGGCCCGTCGGAAACCTGGGGCCCGCCGGCCAGCGGCGCGGCCGTGGCCGTGTAGGCCGGCGGCAGCGAGGCGCTGACCACGAAAGTGACCGTGTAGTTCGCGGCCACCTCGGAAGGCGGCAGCGCCTTCAGGGTCGCCACGTCCGGCGCAAACGAGCGCGCGTCCATCAGGTACTGCTGCTGGCGCTGCGCCACGTCGGCCAGGTAGGCCTGGGCGGCGGCGCGCCGGTTCTTCACCATCGCGGCCCGATAGGACGGAAACGCCACGGCGGCAAGGATCGCGATCACTGCCACGACGATCATCAGTTCGATCAGCGTGAAGCCACGGGCGGCCCTGCTCTTGTTCATTCTTGTTCCAACATGCCATGAGACTCGGCGGACGGAGTCTAGTCGGTGGCGGTCGAGCTGGCCCTGGGGATGGATGGGCGGGGGCACGGTTGCGACGGGCGGGGCGGCCGCGTCGCGGCCCGCAAACGAACGTTCACGGACCTGGCCGAGAATAGAGCGATGCACCCCGGCAGTCCCTTCATGGCCCAGGCCCTCGCGCTCGCCGCGCAGGCCGTCGGCCGCTCCGAACCCAATCCCCGCGTCGGCTGCGTCATCGTCTCGGCCGACGGCCAGCAGGTGCTGGGCCAGGGCCACACCCAGCCGGCCGGCCAGGCCCACGCCGAGATCATGGCCTTGCGCGACGCGGCCGCCCGCGGCGCCGACGTGCGCGGGGCCACCGCCTACGTCACGCTCGAACCCTGCGCCCACCATGGCCGCACGGGCCCCTGCTGCGACGCGCTGGTGGCCGCCGGCATCGCCCGCGTGGTCGCATCGCTGGGGGACCCCAATCCCCTGGTGGCCGGCCAAGGCCTCGCCCGGCTGCGCGCCGCCGGCATCGAGGTGGAAACCGGCCCCGGCGCCCGCGAGGCGCGCGAACTGAACCTCGGCTTCTTCAGCCGCATGGTGCGCGGCCTGCCCTGGGTGCGGATGAAGATCGCCGCCTCGCTGGACGGCCAGACGGCGCTCGCCAACGGCCGCAGCCAGTGGATCACCGGCGAGGCCGCGCGCACCGACGGCCACGCCTGGCGGGCCCGTGCCGGCGCCCTGCTCACCGGCATCGGCACCGTGCTGGACGACGACCCGCGGCTGGACGTGCGGCTCGCGCCCGTGGGCAAGCAGCCGCCGCTGGTGGTGGTGGACAGCCGCCTGCAGACGCCGCCCACCGCCGCCCTCTTCTCGGTGCCGGACCGGCCGGTCTGGATCTACGCGGCCGAAGGGCATCCCCAGGCCCAGGCCGCCCTCGAGGCGCGCGGCGCCCACGTCACCCATTTGCCCGGGCCGGGCGGCAAGGTCGACCTGGCCGCCTTGCTCAAGGACCTGGCCGCCCGCGGCGTCAATGAATTGCACGTGGAGGCCGGCTTCAAGCTCAACGGCTCGCTGCTGCGCGAGGGCCTGGTCGACGAGTTCCTGGTCTACCTCGCCCCCAAGCTGCTCGGAAGCGGCCGCGGCATGGTGAACATCGGCCCGCTGGAGGAGCTCGCCCAAGGCGTGGCGCTGGAGTTCGGCCCCTTCGAGCGCGTGGGCGAGGACCTGCGGGTGCTGGCCCGCATCCCGGGCCGCGATGCCTTCTAGAGGCCTGGGCAGCAGAGGCGGGTGCCCGTACCTGCGACAATAGCGGGATGTTCACCGGCATCATCACCGGCGTCGGGCGTATCGCCGCCATCGACGACCTCGGATCTTCCCAGCAGCACGGCAAGCGGCTGACCATCACCGCGCCGGCAGGCTACCTGGACGATGTGGGGCTGGGCGACAGCATCGCCCTCAACGGCGCGTGCATGACAGTGACCTCGCTGGACGCCAACGCCGGCCACTTCAGCATCGAGATCTCGGCCGAGTCCCTGGACAAGACGGCCGGCCTGGCGCAACCCGGGCCCGTGAACCTGGAAAAGGCCCTGCGCGCGCAGGACCGCCTGGGCGGCCACCTCGTCTCCGGCCATGTCGACGGCGTCGGCACCGTGACGAAGTTCTCTCCGGTGGGCGAAAGCCGCGAGCTGCGCATCCTCGCGCCGCAGGCCCTGGGCAAGTACCTCGCCTACAAGGGCTCGGTGGCGGTCAACGGCGTGAGCCTCACCGTCAACTCGGTCGAAGACCGCGCCGACGGCACCGAACTGAGCATCAACGTGATTCCGCACACGGTGGAGAACACCGCGCTGCACGTGCTGAAGGCCGGCAGCCGCGTGAACCTGGAAATCGACCTCATCGCCCGCTACGTCGAACGCATGCTGGGCGCCGGAAAGACACCGCAATGAACGCGCGCACCCCGCTGGCCCCGGTGGCCATCTCCAGCGTCGAAGAGATCGTGGCCGAGATCAAGGCCGGCCGCATGGTGATCCTCGTCGACGAGGAGGACCGCGAGAACGAGGGCGACCTCGTGCTCGCCGCCGAACACGTCTCGCCCGAGGCGATCAACTTCATGGCCCGCTTCGGCCGCGGCCTGGTGTGCCTGACGCTCACCCGCGAGCGCTGCGAGCGGCTGCAGCTGCCGCCCATGGTGGCGCGCAACGGCACCAAGATGGGCACGGCCTTCACCGTCTCGATCGAGGCCGCCGAGGGTGTGACGACTGGCATCTCCGCGGCCGACCGCGCACGCACCGTGCAGGCCGCGGTGGCGCGCGAAGCGAAGGCGCAGGATCTGGTGCAGCCGGGCCACATCTTCCCGCTGCAGGCGGTGGACGGCGGCGTGCTGATGCGCGCCGGCCATACCGAAGCCGGCTGCGATCTCGCCGCCATGGCAGGCCTCACGCCGGCCGCCGTGATCTGCGAGATCATGAAGGACGACGGCACCATGGCCCGCCTGCCGGACCTGCAGCTGTTCGCCGCCGAACACGGGCTGAAGATCGGCACCATTGCCGACCTGATCCACTACCGCAGCGCGCACGAATCGCTGGTGCAGAA
>NZ_DASSVG010000029.1:0-2579 GCF_035706265.1 Ramlibacter sp.
GGATCGCTTCGAAGAGGTGGACTGGATCGAGCGCGGGGACAACCAGGGCTGGAACGTGCGCGAGGCCGCGCACTGCTTCGCGCCGCCCGAGGGTTGCGCCGACAGCGGCATGATCGATCCCATCTTCGAGTACGGGCGTGACGCCGGCAACAGCATCACCGGCGGCCAGGTGTACCTCGGCCAGCGCATCCCGCGCCTGCGCGACAAGTACGTGTTCGGTGACTACCAATCCGGGCGCCTGTGGGCGCTGCAGCTGCCCGAGCAGCGCGGCGAGCGCGGGCAGGCCGAATACCTCGGTCGTTTCCAGCACGCCTTCTCGGCCTTCGCTCGCGACGCGAGCGGCGAGCTGTACGCGCTCGACCATACGCGCGGGTTGATCCTGCGCATCGACCCGATCTGAGACACAAAAGAAAGACGGAGAGCCCGGGCTTTACGCAGCGCCCGAGCTCTCCATCCGAAGTCGACGATCAGCCGCCCGCGTCGGCGCCCGCGTCCGTCACCGGAGGTGGAGGAACGCGGCAGGACAGCGGCCCCATGCCACCGTTCGGAGGCGCTGAGCACAGCGTGCCGGCGGCGGCCGCGCAGTCTGCGTCGCTGGCGCAGAGCAGCCGCGAGTTATTGGGGCACGCGCCGTTGTTCGCCGCCAGGCAGGTCGGGTTGTTGCCCGCCTGACCGCCCACGCAGCACACCTGGCCCTCGGCGCAGCTGGTCGTGGTGCACGGTGGAGGCGTGCACACCAGGTTGGCGTTGCCGCCGCCGCCACCACCGCCGCCGAAGAGCGGCGCGCAAGTGTTGCCCGCGGGACAGTCCGCGTCCGTGGTGCAGACCTGGCGCTGGTTGTTCGGACACAGACCGTCGCCGCCGGGAGCGACACACGCCGGCTGCCCGCCGCCGAAGCCGCCACCGCCGCCGCCGGCGCGACAGCACAGCTGACCACCGGTGCAGCTCGTGGCCGTGCACGCGACCGGGCCGCAGGTGCCGTTGCCGTTGCACTGATTGCCCGCGCCGCACTCGGCATCGGTCAGGCACACCTGCACCGAGCCCATCGCGCAGGACGCCGCACAGCTCGTGGACTGCGCGCCGCCGCCCATGCCGCCACCACCGCCGGTGCGACAGCAAACCTCGCCGGAGCCGCAGCTCGCCTGGCCGGAGCAGGAGGTCGTCTGCGCCGTGCCTGCCGGACACGCCGCCGCGTTCGGCGCGCAGCTGAAGGTCGCGGCCATGCCCATTCCGCCCGCGCTCGAGCAACAGGTCAGGTTGGGCGCGATACAGTAATTGCCCTGCCCGCCGCACTGCACGGCGCCGCTCGCCACCAGCTTGACCGGCATCGACTGATCGCGGTTGGGATCGAGCGCGATGTTGTTCGGATTGCCCTCGTTGTTCGGCGTGGCGCTGACGGAGCTGCCACCGCCGGTCGAGCTGCCGTTGCCGTTCGATCCGGAACTGGAGCTGCCCGGATTGTTGGTAGCCACGCCCGTCTCGGGCGTATCAGACGATGAATCACCGCAGCCGATGACGTTGTTCCCGACCAGCAGCGCCAGTGCGACGAACACGCCGACCGAGAGCTGCGACTTGGCAACTGAGCGTTTCATTCTCGAAGACCTCCCGGCGCGATGTCTATCGCAGACGAAGCGCCAAGGTAATACCCCAGTTGCTCCGTCTGCGATCTGCTGCACCAGAAGTTCAGTGCTCAGCGGTTGTTGTCGTCGCCAGCGCCGTCGTCCTGCGCGTCATCGCCCTGATTTCGAGCGTTGCGGGGATCGATCGGAGGCTTTGCCGTCATACGTGCGCCGGCGCCGAAGCCCTGCATGGCGGGCTCATGCGGACCCTGGAACGCGCCGCCGAAGTGGCCTGCATCCGCGTCAGCGCCGCGCCCTCCGAACCTGCCCAGGCCACCGAAGCGACCCGCGCCCGCGTCGCCGCCGCCGAAGTGGCCGCCTCCGTGGCAGCAACCCACGAAGTCCGTCGCGTCCGCGTCGCAGCTGTTGGCGCCTGCATCGCCGTCATCGCGTCCCCCGCGACCGAACGGTCCGCGCGGCAAGCAACTCTCCGCGCGCGCGGCGCACGACAGCGTCTGACCGCGGCGCGCGTCGTGATCCCTGCCTGCGGGATTGCAGGCAGCGCGCTGCGCGGCGCAATCCGCGGGGTTGGCGGCGCTGGCCTCACACTGCGCCACGCCCTCCAGACACTGCTCGAAGGCATCGCGCGCTTCCTGCAGCTGCTGCGCCAGCTCCTCACAGTGATCGCCGAGCTTCTGGCACAGCTCTTCTCCCCTGCCTGCGTCGCCCGCGAACGACTGGCACTTCTTGACCAGATCATCGCAGCTGGCCACCACGTCTGCGTCATCCCTACGCAGCTTCTGGATAGCCTCCTCCGCGCTGCCCACGGTGCTACCGGACGTGGCGCGATCGGACGACTTGGACGGTGCAGACGAGCCACACGCGATCAGCGACGTGCCACCCGCCGCGATCAAACACAGCGCAGTCAGAGACGTGATTTTCTTCATGTGACGCTCCCGTTTCCTTTCAGGCCCTTCACGCACCAATAGAGAAGGGCTCCCGGAGAACGGGTCAGCGGGG
>NZ_DASSVG010000030.1:0-7616 GCF_035706265.1 Ramlibacter sp.
GTCATTCCAGCTCCACCCAGCGCTGCTGCTGCGCGATGGCGAGGAAGGCGAGCACGTCCTCGCGCAGGCCGGTGGCGTGGAAGGCCTCTTCGAGCTGCGCCACGATCGCATCCACGTCGCTCGCGCCGTCGCAGCGGCGCAGGATCTCGCCCGCGCTCTGGTTCAGCTTGACCATGCCTTCCGGGTAGAGCAGCACGTGGCACTGCTGCGCCGGCTCCCATTGCAGGCGGAAGCCGGGGGCCACGCGCGGGCGGCTCGCCACCGTCGGCGCCGTCATGCGCGCACCCCGTAGTGCTGCGCCAGCGCGTCGTTCATCGCCCAGAGGATGTCGAGCTTGAACTGCAGGATGTCGAGCGCGCGCTCCTGCTGGGCGCGGGTGGTGAAGTGCGAAAGCGTGAGTGCCAGGGCCTGCTCGACGTCGCGCCGCGCCTGGCTCACGCGGTTGCGGAAGTACTGCAGGCCGTCGCTCTCGATCCAGGGGTAGTACTCGGGCCAGCCGGCCAGGCGCTGCTTGTGGATCTCGGGCGCGAACAGTTCGGTGAGCGAGGAACACACCGCTTCCTGCCACGGCGCGCGGCGGGCGAAGTTGACGTAGGCGTCCACCGCGAAACGGATCGCCGGCAGCACGTGCCGCAGGTCGGTGATCTCCTCGCGCCCGAGCCCCGCCGCCATGCCCAGGCGGATCCAGGCCTCGATGCCGCCGGGGTCGTCGCCGCTGCCGTCGTGGTCGAGGATGCGCTGTACCCAGGCCCGCCGCACTTCGCGGTCCGGGCAGTTGGAGAGCACTGCCGCGTCCTTCACCGGGATGGCGATCTGGTAGTAGAAGCGGTTGGCCACCCAGCCCCGCACCTGCTCCTTCGAGGCCTTGCCCGTGTTGAGCATGACGTTGAAGGGATGGTGGATGTGGTAGGCCGCGCCCTTGTCGCGCAGGCGGGCCTCGAAATCCTCGCGGCTCCACGCGGGCCGCGTCTCGGGTGCGCGCGGCGGGGCCAGTGCGGGGTCGATGGGGGTGCCCATGGAGGTCCTTCCTTGCTGCTTCAGAGTTCGATCTCCATCCCGTCCCAGGCGACTTCGACGCCGCGCCGATCGAGTTCGGCGCGCTCGCGCGACTCCTCGTCGAGGATGGGATTGCTGTTGTTCACGTGGATCAGCACCTTGCGCGTGGCGCGCGGCAACTCGTCCAGCCACTCCAGCATCCCGCCGCGGCCGGATTGCGGCAGGTGGCCGATGCTGCGGCCGGTCTTGCGGCCCAGGCCCTGCGCGATCATCTCGTCGTCGGTCCAGAAGGTGCCGTCCACCAGCACGCAATCGGCGCTGCGCATCGCCGCATCGACGGCCTCGCTGCGTTCGCCGAGGCCGGGCGCGTAGAACACGCTGCGGCCGCTGGCCGTGTCGGTGAAGGTCAGGCCGATGTTGTCGCCCGGCACCGGATGCTCGCGGTGCGGCGAATAGGGCGCGGCCTTGCTCGCGAGCGGCAGCGCCGCCATCCGCAGCCCCGGCACGCCCTCGACCGCGAAGGCGCTGCCGTCGAGCGGCACGGCGTGGCGCTCGACACCGCAGAAGTGGCCCAGCACGCCGAGGATCGGGTTGCCGCGGGTGAGGTCTTCGTGGACCGGGTCGGTACACCACAGCGGCAGCGGCCGGGTGCTCTCGCGCAGCATCAGCAGGCCGGTGGAGTGGTCGACCTGGCCGTCGCTCAGGACGACCGCGGCGATGCCGCTGTCGCGCAGCGCCCGGTTCGGCTGCAGGGCGGGGGTGGCCTTGATCTGCGCCAGGATGTCCGGCGAGGCATTGACCAGGACCCAGTCGGGCCCGGGCAGCCCCTGCACGCAGATCGACGACTGCGTGCGCGGCCGGCCCTTCAGGCGGCCGGCACGCATGCGCGCGCAGTTGCCGCAGTTGCAATTCCATTGCGGGAAGCCGCCGCCGGCCGCCGCGCCCAGGACATGCACGCGCATGGTGATCCTTCCGCGGCACCGCACCTTGTGGGCGCAATGCCGCTGGGGGCCGCCTCAGCGGGCGGCCACGTACATCGTGATTTCGAAGCCGAAGCGCAGGTCCACCGCTTGGGGTGTGGTCCAGGTCATGGCGTTTCTCCTCGCAAGTACACCGGGGAAAGGATTCGCCGCCCCCGGCAAAGCGGCGCAAGCAAGCTTAGGGGCGTGCGCCGGCGGGCGTCCAGAGCCGCAGCCTTAGGCAGCCCTCCAGATTTTCATGAATCTGCGGGACCGCTCCCGATTGCCAAGGCCCGCGCTTTGAGGCCGAATGCCGGAGCGAGGACCGCAACCGATGAGCCTTCGACTGCGCATCAACCTGATCGTGGCAGGCATCGTGACGGTGCTGGTGGCAGCCATGATCGCCCTCCAGCTCGACAACCTGCGCAACGCCGTGCGCGAGGAGATCGCCGCGACGCACCGCGTGAGCACGCAGCTGCTGGCGCGCGTGGCGCTCGTCTACGCGCAGTCGGGGCCGCACGCGCTGGTGCGCTTCCTCGACCGGCTGGGGCGGGTGCGGGCCAACGAGATCACGGTGACCGACGCCGGGGGCACGGTGCTCTACCGCTCGCCGCCTTCCACGTACAAGATGGGCCGCGAGGCGCCGCGGTGGTTCGCCGCGCTCGTGTTGCCGCCGCCTTCGCGCCAGGTGATCCAGTTCGGGTGGGGCCGCATGACGATCGAGGCCGAGCCCTCGCGCGCCGTGCTGGACGGCTGGGACGAGGTCGTGACACTGGCGGCCATCGGCGCCGCCGGCCTGCTGGTCATCAACCTCCTCGTTTTCTGGGCCATGGGCCGCGCGTTGCGGCCGCTGTCGCAGATCGTCTCGGCGCTGGATCGCCTCAAGGCCGGCGACTTCAGCGTGACGCTGCCGGCGCTGCCGGGGCGCGAGGCCGGGGCGCTGGCCGCCGCCTTCAACCGCATGGCGGCCGTGCTGCAGGAAAACCTGGCCAACCGGCAGCGCGCCTTCGAGGCCGAGCGCCGGCTGTCCGCCTCGCGCGAGCTGGCCGGCCTGATCGAGACCCACATCGAATCGGAGCGGCGCGAGATCGCCCGCGCGCTGCACGACGAGCTGGGGCAGTCGGTGACGGCGATCCGCAGCCTGGCGCTGTCGGTGGCGCGGCGCTGCGGCGAGGCCGACCGCGAATCGGCGCAGGCGGCCGGCGTGATCGCCGAGGAGGCCGGGCGGCTCTACGAGGCGATGCACAGCATGATCCCGCGGCTGGCGCCGATGGAGCTGGAGACGCTGGGCCTGGCCGGGGCGATCGCAGGCCTGGTGGAGCGCGCGCGCGCCGCGCATCCCGGCGTGAGCATCGAGCAGGACCTGCGCGAACTGCCGCCCGAGCTGCCCGCGGCCGCCACCTTGGCGGCCTATCGCATCGTGCAGGAGGGCCTGACGAACGCGCTGCAGCATTCGGCGGCGCGCCGCGTGCGCGTGCTGGTGGCGCGCGAGGACGAGGCACTGGTCGTCCGGGTGCTCGACGACGGCGTCGGCCCGCCCGCGGACTGGAGCCGGCCCGGCCACTTCGGCCTGCGCTGGCTGGGCGACCGCGCCGACGCGCTGGGCGGCGAGCTGGGCCTGGCGCGCCGCGCCGAAGGCGGCACCGAGCTGCGCGCGCGGCTGCCGCTCGCGCCCGTGGCCGCGGCCGCGGAGGCCGCCGCATGATCCGCGTGCTGCTGGTGGACGACCACGCCGTGGTGCGCATGGGATTCCGCATGCTGCTCGCCACGGCGCAGATGGAGGTCGTGGGCGAGGCCGAGAGCGGCGAGCAGGCCTGCCGCGACTATCCGCGGCTGCGGCCCGACGTGGTGGTGATGGACATCTCCATGCCGGGCATGGGCGGGCTGGAGGCCGTGCGCCGTCTGCTGGCGCACAGCCCGCAGGCGCGGGTGCTGGCGCTCTCGGCCCACGACGCGACGCCGTACGCGCAGCGTGCGCTCGCCGGTGGCGCGCTGGGCTATCTTTCCAAGCGCAGCGCACCGGATGCGCTGATCGAGGCCGTGCGCACGGTGGCCCGCGGCGAGCGCTACATCGATGCCGGGATCGCGCAGCGCATCGCGCTGGCGCAGGTGGAAGGCGAGACCAATCCCTCCGACGTGCTCACCGAGCGCGAGTTCGCCGTCTTCATCCAGCTGGCCCAGGGCTGCACCGTGCCGCAGATCGCGGAGCAACTGAAGCTCGCGAGCAGCACGGTGGGCACGCACCTGTACAACATCAAGCAGAAGCTGCGGGTGGCGAACCAGGCGGAGCTGACGCTGATCGGGCTGCGGTGGGGGTTGATCCAGCCTTGAGGGATCGCTGGGCTTCGGCGGACCGAGGCGGTCGCCTCGATCGCTCAGCTCCAGCCTACGGGGCGGCGGCGCCGGGAAATTCAGGTGGAAAAAAGGAAGCGGACGGCGCCCCCCGGCAGCCGTCCGCTCCACTCTCAACGACGTTGCTTTATCTCACTGGCTGCCGAAGCTGCCCAGGCCGGTGCGGAAGGTGGGGATGCCCACCGAAGGCGCGTACTCCACGCCGTCCCACGTCGGCATCGGGTTGGGCATCACCTGGAACTGGCCCGGGTGCTCCACGTCCCAGCGCAGCAGCATCGCGTTGTCCTCGTGCTGGGTGTTGTGGCAGTGCTCCACGTAAGTGCCGGCGAACTCGCGGAAGCACAGGGCCACGGTGAGGGAGCCGCCGCTCTCGGGGTCGCCGCCCACGCGGTACACGTCCTTGCGAGACCACTTCTCCCACTCCGGCGGCGGGTTGCCGTTGCGGTCCAGGATGATGCCTTCCTCGAAGTGGATGTGCACCGGGTGGCTCCAGCCGCCGCCGGAGGTGATCCTCCACACTTCCGTCGTGCCATCCACCGTCGGTGCGCCGGCGTCCGTGGGGCCGCTGGCCAGTTGCGGCGCGGCGCTGATGCGGCGCGGGTCGGCCCAGTAGGAGTCGCCGCCGTCGGTCTTGATGGTCCACGGATCGAGGTCCGTGCCGCTCGAGCGGCCGAAGTCGAAGGTGCGGTAGCGGGCGCTGCGCAGCGCGGCCATCTGCGCCGCGTTGTTGCGATCCAGCCAGAGCGGGATCATCTTCATGCCCGCGGCCTTGCCGGGCTTGGCGGGTTCGTACAGGGCCGGGTTCATGCTCTGGTCGACGCCGCTGTACGGCTGCACCACCAGTTGCATGAACTTGCCGACGGCGGGGTCACCCTTGTCCCAGCTGGTCTTGTTCGGATCCAGGATGGGCTTGTACTTCTCCGACAGGATGTCGGCCAGCGCCACCTTGTACTTCGCCTTGATGCCCGTGTCGTGGTGCATCGTGTTGACGAAGTACATCTTGGTGCCGGTCTTGTACTTGGAGAAGTCGACGATGATGTCGTAGCGCTCGGCGATCGCCTGCGTCGGCAGCCAGCCCTTGTGCTCGTTGGCGTTGCCGTTGCCATCCAGGTCCAGCGTGCCGTCGAAGGGCACCGCGTGCTCCAGGATGTTCCCGTCGTTGGCGACCATGTGGAAGGGCACGCGGCTGTACGTCACGCCGGAGCCGGCCGGGCCCTTCAGTTCGCCGGAGTTGCCCGGCACTTCCGCCACGATGGCGATCGAGAGGTAGCGCGAGACCGAGCCGTTGAGGATGCGGAAGCGGTACTTGCGCGCCCGCACGTCCAGCACCGGCTTGTACTGCCAGTTCGTCAGCAGCTGGTCGCCGATGAAGCCGTCGGTGTTGAACGGGTTGAACCACAGCTGGCCGGTCTGGTCCCAGGCCTTGTCGCCGATCACCAGGTTGACGTCGTAGTCGCGGTTGCCCCAGGGCATGGCGGTGCCGGAGGGCATGCGCAGGTTGACGCCGTCGTTGATGGCCTCGTTGCCGCGGTCCAGGCCGGAGTAGTAGTTCATCATCACGGCGTTGCCCTTGTAGACGTTCTGCGCCGTGAAATCGAGCATATGGTCGTGGAACCAGTGCGTCGACATCGTCTCGCGCCAGTCGCCGCGGATGTTGATCTTGCCGTTCTGGCAGGTCTTCATGCCGGGGCTGGCGTCGTTCACCCACAGCGTCTCGCCGGGAGCGCACGGGAACGAGGCCCGCGCGTCGGACGCGGTGGTGTTGATGGAGTCGTAGCCGGCGAGCTGCAGGGGCCAGCGGTAGTCGTAGAACTGGCCGGGGAAGAAGAAGGCGTTGGCGAAGCCGTCGCTTTCGGCCGGCGAGTGGCCGTTGTGCTCGTGCGTCGTGATCGTGTGCAGACCGAAGCCCATGTTGGCCTGGGGATCGATCGGCAGCGCGTTGTAGTGGCGCATCAGCATCGGCTGGCCGTAGCGGGCCATCAGCAGCTTGGGCGGCAGGGTGCCGTCGAAGGTCCAGATCGACTTGTGGTCCTGCACCGGCATGTTCGGGTGGAACTTGATCGCGATGCCCCTGGTCGTGCCGTTGAACGCCGGGTTGCTGTTGTCGGCCGTGTTGTAGTACAGGCCGCCGGGCCCGAACTCGCCCACCGCGTAGTTGTGCAGCTGCTTGTTGTCACGCAGGCCGCCATTGACCCGCGCACCCGCCTGCACGGTCTTGAAGAAGGACTGCGGGTAGAACTCGTTCCAGCGCTGGTGCGCCCAGCCTTCTCCCGGCGGACGGCCTTCCGCCGGCGGGTTGGTCAGGAAGCGGCCGAGGAAGAACTCGATGTCCGGCTTCCAGGGGTTCTGCAGCGAAGTGTTGGACTCGCGGGTGGGGAAGGGGGAGATGCCGGCCTGCTTCAGGAAGATGTCCAGGTCCGCGGCGGCAGGGCCGCTGCGCGCGACTTCGGCTTCCTGCTCCGGCGCGGGGCCCGAGGCCGGGCGCGGGAAGGGCAGGGTGCCGGCTTGCACGTTCGGGTCCAGCTTCTCGGGACCGAACTCCTCGAACATCAGCAGCTTCTGCGTGAACGGCTGGGCACCGAACAGCGGGCTGGGCAGGCCGTTGGTGGGGTAGTTGAACGGATAGAGGTCGTCGCGCTGGATCACGTTCTCGATGTTGACGATCCGCTTGTTCTCCATCACCTCGCCATTGGGCAGCTCCATGCTGCCTTCGTTGGCCGGCGTCGCCTGCAGCAGGTCCTGCAGCGCCTGGGTGGGATTGGCGGGCTGGTCCGTGTAGTGGGACGGGTCGGTGGCGGGCGGCGGGCCGGTGACGTCGAGGGCCGCCTGCGCCGACAGCGTGGTCGACGCGAGGGCGGCGATGGCGACCGCGGTGAGGACGAACTTGTTGAGCGGCTGCACGCCTGGGGTGGGGGCGGTGTTCTGCTTCATGAGTGCTCCGTGTGGGGTGGGGTTGCGTTGGGGACGCTATCTATCCTGCGAAAGCACTAATGCAGCGGTCGTGCCAATCCTGACCACTACCTGAACACGAAGGTTTCACTACCGAAAAGCGGGGGCCGGCGACATTTCAGTGTGAAACAGGATGGATCATGGGGTATTTTCACCCCCGGAAACGGGGGGTTTTTCCCCACGAGAAAACCATGCAAGCGGGCCCGGCGCAAAGCGCGGCATTGCATGGAAATGCATGGTTCTTAAGTCGAAGTGGAAGCGCCGAGGGCCGCGCATGGCGGCGGGGGCTTTGGGAAGGTCATGGGCGCCGTTCGGAGGGCGCGTGGGAAGTGTAGGCAGGCCGGCCGTGCCGGGCCGATG
>NZ_DASSVG010000031.1:0-2637 GCF_035706265.1 Ramlibacter sp.
GCGCCCCTCACCGTTAAAAACTTCCGCCCCGCATCCCCTCCTCACGGGCTTCCCCGCTTGTCCTCACGGTCCGGCCCCGATTACAGTCGCGCGTACTATTCCCGTGAGTCGTTGGAGGGACCGGATGAAAAAATGGATGGCGGCGGCTGTGCTCGCCGCGGCGCCGCTGTGCGCGTTCTCGCAACTCTTGATCGGCCAGACGGCCGGCTTCACCGGCCCGGTCTCCGCCGGGGTGAAGGAGATCACGGCCGGCGCCAAGCTGTGGATCGACAGCATCAATGCCAAGGGCGGCGTCCACGGCCAGAAGATCGAGCTGGTCTCCCTCGACGACAAGTTCGAGCCGCCGCTGGCGGCCGCCAACGCCAAGGTGCTGATCGAGGAGAAGAACGTGCTGGCCATGTTCCTCAACCGCGGCACGCCCCACACCGAGGCCTTCATCCCGCTGCTGGAGGCCCACGGCGTCGCCCTGGTGGCCCCTTCCACCGGCGCAATGCTGCTGCACCACCCGGTGCGCAAGACGATCTTCAACGTGCGCTCCACCTACCAGCGCGAGGCGGAGAAGGCGGTGAGCCACTTGCTCACGATGGGCATGACGCGCATCGCCGTCGTGCACGCGGACGACACCTTCGGCCTCGACGGCCTCGAAGGCGCTTCCAAGGGCTTTGCCAAGGCGAAGCTCGAGCCCGTGGCGGTGATCGCGGCCGACCGGGGCAAGCCCGATTACACCAAGATCATTCCGGCGATCACGTCCAAGGATGCGCAGGCGGTGGTGTGGATCGCCTCGGCCAACGGGGTGGCCGGCGGCGTGAAGGCACTGCGCGCGGCCAAGTCGGCCGCGCAGGTGGTGACGCTGTCCAACAATGCCTCCGGCGGCTTCATCAAGAGCCTGGGCGAGAACGCCCACGGCGTGATCGTGGCGCAGGTGTTCCCTTCGGTGCGCACGTTCGCCTATCCGTTCGTGCAGGAAGCAGCCGCGCTGGCCAAGGAAAAGAAGCTGGAACTCAGCCCGCAGATGCTGGAAGGCTATACGGCCGCCAAGGTGCTGGTCGAGGGCCTGCGCCGTGCCGGCCCCAACCCGACGCGCGCCAAGGTGATCGCGGCGCTGGAAGGCATCCGCAAGTACGACCTCGGTGGGCTCGAGGTGAGCTACGGCCCCGACGACCACACCGGGCTCGATTTCGCCGACCTCTCCATCATCGACGCCGAGTCCAAGTTCGTCCGCTGACGCGCGGGGTGCGACTTATTTGACCCAGGCCGGGTCGGCGGACGCATGCTCCTCCTAGCATGGAGGCCTGCCCGCCGCCATGTCCCGCATCCTCATCGCCTACTCCACCGTCGACGGCCACACGCGCCGGATCTGCGAGCGCATGCAGCGCCTGCTGGAAGGCGCGGGCCACGCGGTCACGCTCGCCTCGCTCAGCGACGCGCAGCGGCCCGATGCACGCGCCTTCGAGAAGGTGGTGATCGGCGCCAGCATCCGCTACGGCAAGCACCGCCAGGAAGTGTTCGACTTCATCGGCCAGCAGCGCTCGGCGCTGGAAGACCGGCCCAGCGCGTTCTTCACGGTCAATGCCGTGGCCCGCAAGCCGGGCAAGGACACGCCGGAGGGCAGCCCCTACATCCGCAGCTTCCGCAAGCTCACGGCCTGGCGCCCGCAGCTGGTGGGGGTGTTCGCGGGGAAGATCGACTACCAGCGCTACGGCTTCGTCGACCGGCAGGTGATCCGCTTCATCATGTGGCTCACGCGCGGACCGACCGATCCGCACGCGTGCGTGGAGTTCACGGATTGGGAGAAGGTGGAAGCGTTCGCGCGCGAGGTGGGGGACTTGTAGGCTGGAGCTGAGCGCCGTCCGGGGCGCCAGCCACGGAAGGCCGAAGCCCAGCGCTTCGCGGCGCCCGCGCATCGCTGGGCTTCCTGCGCTTCGCGCGTCAGCACCAGCCTACCAGGCGCGCCTCCGCGCCAATCTGCAAAGCGGCGCCGGGCCGTGTCAACCTGCAGTCGGCGCCACCCCCAGCGCCCGCTCCATCAAGCTGCGCGCCACCACCTTCAGCGCCAGCGTTTCCTCCGCACCCTCGAAGATCGAGAGCACGCGGGCGTCCACGAAGTAGCGGCTGACGGCCGACTCCTCGGCGTAGCCCATGCCGCCGTGCAGCTGCAGCGCCTCGCGCGTCACCATCTCGGCGGAGCGGCAGGCGAGCAGCTTCACCAGGCTGGCCTCCATGCGGCCTTCGCCGCGGTCCACCAGCGCGGCCACGGCGCCGGCGAGCTGGCGGCAGGTGGCCAGCCGCGCGCCCATGCGTGCCAGCTTGGCCCGCGTGAGCGGAAACTCCAGCAGCGGCTGGCCGAACACCTTGCGGTCCTGGCTGTAGCGGATCGCCGCGCGCAGCGCCGCGCGCATCACGCCGCAGGCCCGCGCGGCCGTCTGCATGCGCCCGCCCACCATGCCGGCCATCGTGAAGTAGAAGCCCTGGCCCAGCCCCGCCTCGCCGCCCACCACGTTGGCGTCGGGCACGAAGAAGTCCTCGAACGACAGGTCGAAGGAATGCATGCCGCGGTAGCCGATGGTGGGGATCGCGCGGCCGCTCAGGAGGCCGCCCTCGGGCTGGCGGTACACGAAGTCGTGGCCCTCGAAGGAG
>NZ_DASSVG010000032.1:0-5701 GCF_035706265.1 Ramlibacter sp.
GTCAAGCGCGGCAAGTGGAGCTTCGCCCACCTGCCGGTGATCCCGCCGTACTTCGACCTGAAGCCGGTGGACAAGACCAAGTCGCGCCTGAACGCGGTGGTGCGGCTGGCCCGGCGCAAGGACGTGACCGAGCTGGTGAACGCCTGCGACGCCGGGCGCGAAGGCGAGCTGATCTTCCGCCTGATCGAGCAGTTCGCCTTCGAGGGTGACAGCCCCGCCAAGGGCAAGAAGGCGGGCACTCACAAACCGGTGCGGCGGCTGTGGCTGCAGTCGATGACGCCGCAGGCGATCCGCGAAGGCTTCGAGAAGCTGCGCACCGACCGCCAGATGGAAGGCCTGGCGCACGCCGCCCGCTCGCGCTCGGAGGCCGACTGGCTGGTGGGCATCAACGGCACCCGCGCGATGACGGCCTTCAATTCGCGCGACGGCGGCTTCTTCCTCACCACCGTCGGCCGGGTGCAGACGCCCACGCTGGCGATCGTGGTGGAGCGCGAGGAGCAGATCCGCAAGTTCGTCAGCCGCGACTACTGGGAAGTCCACGCCACCTTCGCCGCCCAGGCCGGCGAGTACCCCGGCAAGTGGTTCGACCCGAACTGGAAGAAGGACCCCGAGGACGCCGAGAAGCGCGCCGACCGGGTCTGGAACGAGCAGCAGGCGCGCGCCATCGCCGACGCGGTGCGCGGCCGGAAGGCGACCGTCACCGAGGAATCGAAGCCCAGCACGCAGGCCTCGCCCGGCCTGTTCGACCTGACGTCGCTGCAGCGCGAGGCCAATGGCCGCTTCGGCTATTCGGCCAAGACCACGCTGGCGCTGGCGCAGTCGCTGTACGAGCGCCACAAGGCCCTGACCTATCCGCGGACCGATTCGCGCCACCTGCCTTCCGACTACGTGAAGGTGGTGCACGACACCATGGGCATGCTCGCCTCCAGCGGCATGCCGCACCTGGCGCCGTTCGCCCGGCAGGCGATCAACGAGCAGTACGTCAAGCCGATCAAGCGCGTGTTCGACGACAGCAAGGTCTCGGACCACTTCGCCATCATCCCCACGCTGCAGGCGCCCAGCGGCCTGTCGGAGGCGGAGCAGAAGCTGTACGACCTGGTGGTGCGGCGCTTCCTGGCGGTGTTCTTCCCGAGCGCCGAGTACATGGTGACCACCCGCATCAGCGAGGCGGCCGGGCATCGCTTCCGCACCGAAGGCAAGGTGCTGGTCAAGCCGGGCTGGCTGGCGATCTACGGCAAGGAAGCCGCGGACCAGGACCCGGACGCCAAGGAAGGCGACAAGGGCCAGAACCTGGTACCGGTGCAGCCCGGCGAGAAGGTGGACACCGCCTCCGCCGAGGCCAAGGGCCTGAAGACCCGGCCGCCGGCGCGCTACAGCGAAGCAACCCTGCTGGGCGCCATGGAAGGCGCCGGCAAGTTCGTGGAAGACGACGAGTTGCGCGAGGCCATGGCCGAAAAAGGTCTCGGCACCCCGGCCACCCGTGCGGCCATCATCGAAGGCCTGATCAACGAGAAGTACATGCTGCGCGAAGGCCGCGAGCTGATCCCCACGGCCAAGGCCTTCCAGCTCATGACGCTGCTGCGCGGTCTGGGCGTGGAGGAACTCACCAAGCCGGAGCTGACCGGCGAGTGGGAATACAAGCTGGCGCAGATGGAGCACGGGCGCCTGTCGCGCGACGCGTTCATGCGCGAGATCGCGGAGATGACCAAGCACATCGTGCGCAAGGCCAAGGAGTACGACCGCGACTCGGTGCCGGGCGACTACGCGACGCTGAAGACGCCCTGCCCCAACTGCGGCGGCGTGGTGCAGGAGACCTACCGCCGCTACAACTGCGTGGGCGGCCGGGGCAAGGAGCCCTGCGGCTTCTCCTTCACCAAGATCCCGGCCGGCCGGCCGTTCGAGCTGGAGGAGGTGGAAGCCTTCCTGCGCGACAAGCGCATCGGTCCGCTGCAGGGCTTCCGCTCCAAGGCGGGCTGGCCCTTCACGGCGGAACTGGCGCTCGTGTACGACGAGGCCGAGCGCAACTGGAAGCTGGAGTTCGATTTCGGCGAGGAGAAGAATCCCGCCGAGACCGGCGAGATCGTCGACCTGTCGGCGCAGGAGCCGCTGGGCCCCTGCCCGAAGTGCGGCCACCGGGTCTTCGAGTGGGGCAGCAACTATGTCTGCGAGCGCTCGGTGCCCACCGAGCAGCACCCCACGCCCACCTGCGATTTCCGCAGCGGCAAGGTGATCCTGCAGCAGCCGGTGGAGCGCGAGCAGATGGCCAAGCTGCTGGCCACGGGCAAGACCGACCTGCTGGACAAGTTCATCTCCATGCGCACGCGCCGGCCCTTCAAGGCCTACCTGGCCTGGGATGCGGAGGCGGGCAAGGTGAACTTCGAGTTCGAGCCGCGGGCCTCCAAATTCCCGCCGCGCAAGACGGCCGGGGCGGCCAGCGCGCAGACGGCGACGGCCAAGGCCGCCGCCAAATCGGTGCCGAGCGAGCCTAAGGCCACCGCGAAGGCGGCGAAGAAGGTGGCCGCGCCGGCCAAGAAGGCGGCAGCAAAGAAGGCGCCGGCCGCGAAGAAGGCCGCGGCGGGCTTGAAGCCGAGCCCGGAACTCGCCGCCGTGGTGGGCGACGAGCCGATCGCGCGCACCGAGGTGATCAAGAAGATCTGGGACTACATCAAGGCCCACGGCCTGCAGGACCAGAAGGACAAGCGGGCGATCAACGCCGACGCCAAGCTCAAGCCGCTGTTCGGCAAGAACCAGGTGTCGATGTTCGAGCTGGCGGGGATCGTCGGCAAACACCTCTCCGCGGGCTGAGACCTCGCCTCCCTCCCCCCTGGGGGAGGGTTGGGGTGGGGGCGCTCCGGCGCTTGTCGATCGCCCGCTCGCTGGGCTTCGGCGCTTCGCGCTCTCATTAGCCTACGTTGGCAGCTTGGTCGCCAGGGTCGCCATGTCGATCCGCAGCTGCACTGCCTCCGGCGGCTGCATGACCTGCAGCGCGGGCACCGTCGCGCGGCCGATGTTGCCGGCCGGCAGGCGCCGCAGCAGGTGGCCCAGGGGCAGCAACGCGATGCGCAGCAGCTGGCCCGCGATCTCGCGCCGGTCGCCGCTCGCGCGCGCCAGCGCCAGCATGCGGCAGTGGCTGTCGAAATGCAGGCCAGCCTCGTGCTGGCCCACCACATGGGCGGCCATCAGCCATTCCCATTGGGTCTCCAGCGGCTGCCCGGCCGCGGCCGCATCCGCGTGGCCCCGTACGAGGCGCGCGTAGACGATGCGGCGTTCGTCCGGGGTGAGGCGGTCCATATCACATTTTGTAACACCCGTCCAGCTGAAATGTCAAGCTTCGATGCCGGCCTGCGCGCGCCGTAACCGCGGTTCGTGCACGCAAAGACAAGCGCGCGGCTTCGTAGCATCATCGCGGTCCCCACCCCAACCATCAGGAGGATCGATGACGCGTACCCTCATCGCGGCCGCGGCGCTTGCCTTCGCAGCCGCCGGCGCCGCTGCCGCCTTCAAGCTGGAGAGCCCCGACATCAAGGCCGGCGGCACGATGGACAAGAAGTTCGAGGCCAACGTGTTCGGCTGCAGCGGCGAGAACAAGTCGCCGGCGCTGAAGTGGAGCGGCGCGCCGAAGGACACCAAGAGCTACGCGGTGACGGTGTACGACCCCGACGCGCCCACCGGCTCCGGGTGGTGGCACTGGTCCGTCATCAACATCCCCGCCAACGTCACCGAGCTCAAGCCGGATGCGGGCAATGCCAGCAACGCCAACCTGCCGCCCGGCGCGCACCAGGTGCGCATCGACTACGGCACCGCCGCCTGGGGCGGCGCCTGCCCGCCGCCGGGCGACAAGCCGCACCGCTACGTCTTCACGGTCTACGCCCTGAAGACCGACAAGATCGACATCCCGGCGGACGCGACCGCGGCGCTGGCCGGCTTCATGATCAACGCCAACGCCCTGGCCAAGGCCAGCTTCACGGCCAAGTACGGGCGCCCGAAGGCCAAGTGATCACGCAGGGAGGCAAGCAGCAATGAGCGAGTTCAAGCTGGAAAGCCCGGACATCCAGCCGGGCGCCATGATCGACAAGCGCTTCGAGGCCAACGTGTTCGGCTGCACGGGCGAGAACAAGTCGCCAGCGCTGAAGTGGAGCGGGGCACCGCAGGGCACGAAGAGCTTCGCCTTGACGGTCTACGACCCCGACGCGCCCACCGGCTCCGGCTGGTGGCACTGGGTGGTGATCGACATCCCGGCGAGCGTGAGCGAACTGAAGCCCGACGCCGGCAACCACAGCGGTGCCAACCTGCCCGCGGGCGCGCGCCAGGTCCGCATCGACTACGGCTTCACCGGCTGGGGCGGCATGTGCCCGCCACCCGGCGACAAGCCGCACCGCTACGTCTTCACCGTGCATGCGCTCAACACCGAGCGCATCGACATCCCCGCCGACGCGACCGCGGCCCTGGCCGGTTTCATGATCAACGCCAGCACGATCGAGAAGGCGAGCTTCACGGCGCTGTACGGCAGGCCGGCGTAGCGGCTGAGGCGAAGCGAAACCGCAGGCGGGTGGTGGAGCGCAGCGAAACCCCGGCACAAGGAGCGGCGCGTCACAATTCCCCGGTGAAGCGCCCCCTCACCCCGACCGAAACCACGCCCGAGCTGGAGCGGCTGCGCCTGCGCAGCATCGTGGTGGCGGCCGTGGCCCTGATCGGGGTGCTCTACCTGCACCTGCTCTCCGCGCTGTTTGCCGGGCTCGCCGGCTTCGTGCTGTACCGGCGCGTACGTGACTTCACCGGCCCGGCGCAGGGCTCGTGGAAGACGCGCACGCTGCGCTGGATCATGGTGTCGCTGGCCGTGGCCGGGCTGGCCCTGCTGTTCGCCGCCGGCGCCGAGTTGCTGTTCAAGTCCGGCGGCCTCGGCCGACTGATGGACCTGGTGGCCGATACGCTCGACCAGCTGCGCGCCACCGCGCCGGGGTGGGTGGTCGATCGCCTGCCCGAATCGGCCGACGCCGTGCAGCATGCCGTCAGCCGCTGGCTGCGCGAGCACTCCGGCCAGGTGCAGCGCTGGGGCGGCGAGGCGCTGAAGGTGCTGGTGCACATCATCCTGGGCCTGGCGATCGGCCTGATGGCCGCGACCGCGGCGCGCAACGCCAACGCCGCTCCTGCCCGCCGGCCGCTGATCCAGCTGGCGCAGGATCGCATGCTGCAGCTCGCCAACGCCTTCGGCGACGTGTTCTCCGCCCAGCTGCGCATTTCGCTGATCAACGCGGCACTGACGGCGCTCTACCTGCTCGTGCTGCTGCCCGCGCTCGGCTTCCGCATCCCGCTCGCGCCGACGCTGGTGGGCTTCACCTTCTTCGGAGGGTTGATCCCGATCGTGGGCAACCTGCTGTCGAATTCGGCGATCACGATCGCGGCGCTCACGGTGTCGGTGTGGATCGGCGCGGCGTCGCTCGTCTTCCTGATCGTGATCCACAAGCTGGAGTACTTCCTCAATGCCCGCATAGTGGGCGGGCGCACGAACGTGCCGACCTCCGCGATGCTGGCGTCGATGCTGGTGCTGGAGTCGGCGTTCGGCTTGGCGGGGCTGGTGGCGGCGCCGATCTATTGCGCGTGGCTCACGCGGGAATTGCGCGACGGGGAGTGGGTGTAGAAATCGCTGGGCTTCGCGCTGGCGCGGCTCAGCACCAGCCTACGGGGAGAGCCCAACGAGTCA
>NZ_DASSVG010000033.1:0-2708 GCF_035706265.1 Ramlibacter sp.
GCATCCGCATCGCCGTGGGCGCGCCTGGCACGTCGCACGCCAGGCTCGTCGTCGTCCTGCTGCGCGGCGGCATGGACGGCCTCTCCCTGGTCGTCCCGCACGGAGATGGCGCCTACTACCGCGCCCGCGCCAGGATAGCTCTCGCTCCTCCCGGCCAGGTGGATGGTGTGCTCCCCCTCGACCACCTTTTCGGCCTGCACCCTGCGGCATCGGCGCTCCTGCCGTGGTGGAAAGCGCAGCAACTCGCCTTCGTGCACGCGAGCGGCTCACCCGACCTGACGCGCTCCCATTTCGACGCGCAGGAGTACTTGGAAACAGGCACGCCGGGGCGCAAGAGCACGCCGGACGGCTGGATGAACCGGCTCGCCTCGCAGCTCGGGGCTTCGGCAAGCAGCGTCGAAGAAAGGCGCATGCTCGCCGTCAGCCTCGGCCCGACGATGCCGCGCGTCCTGCAGGGAAAGGCGGCCGTGGCCTCGATGGAAACCGGCCGCCTGGCGGACGCTGCCAGCGCAGCGAACGCGCAGGCCGTGGCCGCGTTTTCCGAGACATACGACCCCGACGGTCCGCTCGGCCGGAACATGCAGCAGCTCACGTCGACGCGCCTGGAGATGCTCGCCGCCCTGGGCAGCACCGACCCCATGGCCAGTGAAGCAACGCCGTCGCCGGCCGGACTGGCACGTGATGTTCACCGTCTCGGCCGCCTGATGGCGGCGGATCCCCGCGTCCGCTTGGCATTCGTCCCGGTGGTCGGCTGGGACACCCATGTGAACCAGGGCGGAGCCCGCGGACTTCTCGCCGGCAAGTTCACCCTGCTCGCGCAGGCACTGGACGCACTGGCGCGCGGCCTCGATCGGCACCTGCAGGAAACGACCGTCATCGTGCTGTCCGAATTCGGTCGGACCGTGCAGGAGAACGGCAACGGCGGAACGGACCATGGGCACGGGAACGTCGCGATCCTGCTGGGTGCGGGCGTTCGCGGCGGAAAGGTTCATGGCCAGTGGCCCGGACTGGAGAGCGCATCGCTTCACCAGGGGCGCGACCTGAAGGTCACGACCGACTTCCGAAGCCTGATTGCGGAAATCCTGGAGCAGCGCTTTCGCCTCGGCGACCCTGCCTTGTCGGAAGTTCTGCCGCAGACACCCACGAGCCGCATCGGCGCGGTCACGTGAGCAGGCGAGCGGCGCGGGAGAAGGCCCGGGCGAATTCGACCCGCGCTGCGTGATCGCCCGTAAGATGGGGCGTCTGCCGGGGGGCCGATCTCCCGGCACCCGACCTCTGCACGAGCCATGCTCCGCCTCACCCTCTCCTCCCTGCGCCGGATCCTGATGGGCGTCTGCCTCGGGGTGCTCGTGGTGCTGCTGTTGATGCCCAACACGTTCCTGCGTTTCCTGCGCGTGCAGTACCGCTGGATCGGCGTGCCCATGAACTGGGTCGAGGCGCATTCGGCCTCGATCAACCTGGCGCACCTGATCGCATTCCTGGTGGTGGGTTTTGCTGCCAGGCTGGCCATGCCCGGGCGCAGTCGCGCCACGCTCGCGATCATCGTCGCGGTGGCGATCGTGTCCGAGATCGCGCAGTTCTGGGTGCCGGGGCGCACGCCCCGCATGAGTGACGTCGGTGTGGACGTGGCCGGCACGCTGGCAGGCGCGGCCTGCGCAGGCCTGCTGCTGTGGCTCTCCCGTGCCTGGCTGCGCGGCGAAGCGCAGCCAGGCAAGTAGGCCCGTGCGCTCAGCGCCGCAAGGCGAGCTGTTCCGCGTGGCGCCGCCGCGCGGCCTCCAGCTGCGCCTGATGCCGGATCCGGGCCTCCCGCAGCAGGGCCTGGTGCCGCGCGTGCGCTTCGCGCAGTGCGATCTCGTGGCGGATGCGTGCGTCGCGCAGCGCGAGTTGGTGGCGCACCCTCGCATCGTGCTGCGCCAGTTCCCGATCACGCAGGTCGCGGCGCACATGGCCGGGTGCGACGCAGGCGTCATGGCGCTTCACCAGCCCGGGAGGACATGCGATGCCGTGATGGCGCTCGTGCGCCATGGCACCGGTGGAAAGCAGCAGGCCGGCGATCACGGCCCCGAGGATCTTGTTCATGGCGTACTCCTTGATCGTGGGTTCGCGCGTCGCGCGCGAATCACCGTCAAGGTCACACCGGACCAGTTGCAGCGGCGTCGGAGAGATGCGCATGCCTGCGAGGGAGCCGTCGACGTGCGCGTGAAAGTCAGCGTCCGTTCAGGCCCGGCGGCCTAAGCTCAGGCAGCCGACGCTGCGAGCCAGCGCCGGCTTCGCGCCGGCGTGGCCGCTATGGATGGTGGAGCTGGCGGGAATCGAACCCGCGTCCGCAAGCCTTCTACGAACAGTTCTACATGTTTAGCGATCTGTTTTGGATCTCGCCGTCCGGATCGCGCAGTCGCACGCTATCCGG
Source organism: Ramlibacter sp. (assembly GCF_035706265.1). Classification (GTDB taxonomy): domain Bacteria; phylum Pseudomonadota; class Gammaproteobacteria; order Burkholderiales; family Burkholderiaceae_C; genus Ramlibacter. The sequence continues at coordinate 2,411 of NZ_DASSVG010000033.1, forward strand.
CCAGCCAGTGCCCTTGAGTCTCGCTTCCGGCCAAGGCACCCGCCCGGAAGCCAGCCAATGTAAGTACCCTTGCAGTCAGGACCTTACGACCCTGACCCAGCCCATCGGCCAACTGTTGCAAGGCTCACCGGCAATTAAGCGGCGAGGGCGAAACGTTCGTCGTTCGCAGTTAGTTTGTTTCAGCTGGATTTACGAGGTGATCTGACCCTCGACATGCCCTGCTGCGTGTCCGAACCCACGTCGAGACCAGTGCAGCCCCTGGAATCCAGTATCTTACGGCACCCGCGCCGGTTTCAAG
>NZ_DASSVG010000034.1:0-2618 GCF_035706265.1 Ramlibacter sp.
GCTTCAGCTTCGCGACTTCTTCCTTGAAGGATCGTTCCATGTCAGCCGACGAAATTGGGCAGCCAGACGGCGACTGCCGGAAGGAGAAAGACCAGCGCCAGCACGAGAATGCTCATCGCGACGAAGGGCGCCACGGCGCGGAAGATGTGGCCCATGGTCACGGCGGGCGGTGCCACGCCGCGCATCGTCATCAGCAGCAGCCCGTGCGGCGGCAGCAGCAAGCCGAGCTGCATGCAGATCAGGAACATCACGCCGAACCAGACCGGGTCGATGCCGAGGCCCTGCACGATCGGCATGAAGATCGGCAGCGTGATCATCATCATGCTCACCTGGTCGACGAAGATGCCCAGGAAGATCAGCGTGAGCATCATGCCGACGACGATCAGCCCCGGTGCCAGGCCCTGGCCCGTGATCGCCTGCACCAGGCCGCTGCTCGCGCCCGAGAAGGAAAGGATCTGCGCGAAGGTGGTGGCGCCGACGATGATGAACAGGATCATCCCCGAGATCGCCGCCGTGCCCTGCAGCGACTTCGTGAGCACCTCCAGCGTGAGGGCGCGGTACACGAGCGCCAGCACCAGCGTGGCGAAGGCGCCAACCGCGGCGCACTCCGTCGGCGTGGCCCAGCCCTGCGCCAGCGCCGCCACCACCACCACGAAGATGGAAAGCGTCGGCAGCACGTAACGCACGAAGGGGCGGAAGCGCTCCCAGCCGGCATAGGAAGGCTGCTCGCGCTCCGCCGGCGCCAGCGCGGGACTGAACTTCACCCGCGCGACGATCCACAGCACGAAGGCGAGCGAGAGGATCATCCCGGGCAGCACCCCACCCACCAGCAGCTTGGAGATCGAGATGCCCGAGAGCGAGCCGAGCAGCACCGTCAGCGCCGAGGGCGGGATCAGCATGTCGACGGCGCCGATCGCCATGATCGGCCCGGCCGCGAGGCTGGGGTGGTAGCCGCGCGCCAGCATCACCGGCAGCATCAGCGAACCGAGCATCGCGGTGGTGGCGATCGTGGAGCCGGAGATCGCGGAGAACACGGTGCCGGCGACGACGGCCACCACGGCCAGCCGCCCCGGCAGGCGGCGGATCAGGCGCTCGATGCCCTCGATCACCTGCACCGCCAGGCCGCTGTGGAACAGCACCTCTCCCATCAGGATGAACAGCGGGATCGGCGTGAGCGAGAAGGCGGCCACCGAGCTCACGCTGCTGCGCGCCAGCTGCGCGAGGCCGGCCTCCCCGCCCATGTACAGCCAGGCGCCCGCAATGTTCACCGCCATGAAGGTCAATGCCACCGGCATGCCGATGAACAGCAGCAGCGTCGAGCCGCCCAGCATCAGCCAGGCCGCACGCCCCCAGTTGCTCATCCCGTGCTCACCGCGTCGTGGCGCGGCTGGCGCGGGCCGGCGTAGAGGCGCGCCATGCGCAGCAGCATCTCGAGCGAGAGCAGCGCGAAGGCCACCGGCAGCGGCGCGAGCGCCCACCATTCCGGCGTGACCAGGGTCTTGATGTTCAATGCGCCCGAGGTGTAGCTGGCCCAGGCCGCGCGCGCGCCGTACCACGTGAGCACCAGGCAGCAGCCCAGGCCGAGGACGTCGCCCACCCATTCGAGGCTCCAGGCCAGGCGGGGCGGCAGCGCCTGCAGCAGCACGTCCACACGGATGTGCATGCCCCGGCGCAGCAGCCAGGGCGCCACGCACATGGTGATCAGGTAAAGCATCAGCTCCGAGACCTCGTTGCTCCAGGCCAGCCCGCGCGGCAGGCCCGGCACCGGGATGTTGCGCAGCGCCACGTCGGCCACGATGACCAGCAGCATGGCGAACAGCAGCACGCAGCCGACCCACGCGAGGCCGGCCAGGAAGGAGCCGTAACCGCGCTCGATGCGGCCGGCGCTCACTTGGGCGCGAACAGGGCCTTGAAGCGCTTCGCCACTTCGGGGCTCTGCTTCTCGGCGCTGGCCCAGGCGACGCTGTAGGCCTTGTCGACGAAGGCCTTGGAGCTGGCGGCATCGAAGCGGATCGCCTGGATCCCGGCCTTCTGCTGGCGCGCCGCTTCGTCGGCAGCGTACTGGGTCCAGAAGGTGTTTTCCGCCTCCAGCGCCAGCACCTGCTTCTGCAGGTAGTCGCGCTGCTGCGGCGTGAGCTTGCGGTAGGCGGGCAGGTTCATGACCAGCGAGACCTCGGCGTCGTAGAAGCCCGGGTCCACGCGGTACTTCGTCTTCTCCTGCCAGTTGAGGTCGAAGATGCCGCCGATGGGCCAGCCGTAGCCGTCCACCACGCCGCGTTCCAGCGCGGTATAGACCTCGCCCGGCGCGGTGGTGATCACATTGGCGTTCAGCGCCTGGAAGAAGTCGCGGTACACCGGCGTGATGCGGATCTTCAGGCCCGTGAGGTCCGGCTTGTCCACCTTCTTCGTGGTGTAGATGTGGAAGGGCTGGTTCTCCACCATGCGCGCCAGGTACTGCATGTTGGCCTTCTCGTTCCACACCTTGTTGATGGCGTCGAAGGCGCCGTTCCTGCGCTGCTCGGCCACCGGGACCTGCGTGAGCTTCAGGAAATCGGCCTCCGGCATCACGTTGGTATAGAAGGCGCCGGTGGACATGGCCATGTCGACCACGCCGGTCT
>NZ_DASSVG010000035.1:0-3775 GCF_035706265.1 Ramlibacter sp.
CACCGCGAAGCCGAGCGCTACCCCCAGCACGCTGGCGAACAGGCCCACCACCGTGAACTCGAAGGCGTAGCTGCCGGCGATGGCCCGCTGGCTCTGCCCCAGCACGCGCAGCATCGCGCAGTCGTCCAGGTGGCGGCTGGCGAAGCCGCGCGCCGCCAGCGCCACCGCCACCGCACTCAGGAGCGCGGCGAGCAGCGCCACCAGGTTGAGGAATTTCTCGGCCCGGTCCAGCGTCTGTCGCATCTCCGGCCGGCCGCCTTCCAGCGACTCGACGCGCACGCCGCGCACCTCGGGCCGGCGCGCCTCTGCCGCCGCCCAGTCGGCGAAGCGCGCCACCGCCCTCGCGTCCTCGCCCGCCACCGCGAAGCGCCAGGAGATGCGGCTCGCGGGCTGCACCAGCCCCGTGGCCGGGAGGTCGTCGACGTGGATCATCACGCGCGGCGCGAAACTCAGGAAGCCGGCACCGCGGTCCGGCTCCAGCGTGATCACGCGCGCGATGCGCAGCTGCGCGTCGCCCAGCAGCAGCGGGTCGCCCACGGCCAGGCCCAGCGCCTCCAGCAGCGCGGCATCGACCCACGCTTCGCCGCGCTTCGGGACTTCGCTCGTGGGTCGGCCGGGCACCTCGGTATCCGCGGCCACCTGCAGCCGCCCGCGCAGCGGATAGCCGGTGGGCACCGCCTTCAGCGCCACCAGCCGGCTGGTGCCGCCCTGCGCATCGGCCGCGCGCGCCATCGAGGGGAACACCAGCGTGGTCACGCTCTGCAGCCCCAGGCGGCGCGCCTGCTGTTCGAACTGCGCCGGCGTGGCCTGGTCGCTCACGACGACGGCGTCGCCGCCCAGGAGCTGGCGGGCGTCGCGCTCGAGTCCCGTCTGCAGCCGGTCGGCGAAGAAGCCGACCGCGGTGAGCGCCGCCACGGCGAGCGTGACGGCCACGATCAGCAGGCGCAGCTCGCCGCCGCGCAGGTCGCGCCACAGCGTGCGCCAGCCGTGGGCGAAGGCCCGGGGGATTGCCACTTGTTTCTTCCTGGAGGTTGACGCGGTCAAGGACGCGCCGCGATCGGCGTCGCATCCAGCCGCGCCTGCAGCTGCTTCAGCACGGGCCGCAAGCCCTCGCCGACGCTGATCTGCGGATTGGAGAAGCCGTCCGGCTTGCCGGCCTCCTCCTCGCGCTGGCGGATCACCGGCACGGCGGCCGCGAAGGCCTCCTCGAAGGAGTGCGTGCGGCGCAGCTGCTCGTCGAAGACGGCGCGGCCGAAGTATGTCAGGTCGGACAGGCGCCCGCAGCCATAGGAGGTGTGCTCGGCGTCGGCCGCCGTCATCACCAGTGTCGTGTTGCGGGCCAGCGGGCCCACCCAGCCGCCGGAATAGCAGGCGGAGATGGCGATCACGCGATTGCGGATGCCGGCCTCGTCCAGCGCCACGCGCAGCTCGCCGGGGCTGACCGATTCGACGGTCAGCGGCGGGTGCGCGGCCTCGAGCTGGAAGTCGCTCGCCGCATGCGAGGTGAGGTAGACCACCAGCAGGTCGTGCTCGCGGTCCATGCGCGCGGCGATGGCCTCGATGGCGCGCTTGAGGTTCAGCGGCGTGGCCCAGGGCAGCGATTCCACCGTGTCCACGTGGTTCACCAGCTGCAGCACGCGGCCCTTGGCGTCGAAGCGCTGCGCCAGCAGGTCCGCCACCAGCGTGCTTTCCTTGAGGAACACGTCCTCCGCCGCGTAGGGGGCGAACACCAGGCCGTAGACGTCGGTCACACCGGGGCGCTGCGGCGCCAGCGCTTGGATGGCCCGCTCGAAGGCGGCCTGCTGGATCTCGAAGTTCTCCTGCGTCAGCACCAGCTTGGGCAGTTCTTCGTCCACCGCCTCCACGGTCGGCGCCTCCCACGCCCGCTCTGGGAACTGCCAGGCCGTCACGGCGAAGACCAGGAACATGCCGCCGGCCATGCCCGCCAGCCGGCGCTGGCGCAGCCCGAAGCTGCGGCCCAGCGACACCACGATCGCCATGGTCCACGTCCAGAGCAGCAGGTAGCAGGCCCAGGCGAACAGCATGGATTCGTCCAGCACCGTCGGCAGCACGCCATGCGCGTGCGCGATGCCCAGCAACTGCGAGACGCTGCCGGGCACCAGCGCCGCCACCAGCCACAGCGCGAGCCAGCCGCCCACCGCCGCCCCGAGCAGGGGCCACAGCAGGACGAGGATGGCGGCGACCGACCAGTAAGGCGCCAGCCAGGCGCGCAGGTTGAAGATCGCCGGCCCGTCCACTTCGAGCCGGCCCAGCACGATTTCGATGGCGATGGAGAGCAGCGCGATCGCCAGCAGCTCGCGCGGACGCACGCGCGCGTTGCCGATGTGCGGGGTGCGCAGGAAGGCCGCGCGCAGGCCTTCGCGCAGCCAGCCGCGCAGGCCCATCGCCTCGGCGACGGTTTCGTTCATGGCTGCATCATGCCAAAGCCGCGGGGCCCGCTCCCGTGGCGGCCCGGGCCCGGGTGCCGGCCAGTTCCGGCTGCAGCACCAGCCGCTGCGGCGCGGTGTAGCAGAGGAAATGGCGGTTCATCGCCCGGCCGATGGCGCACAGCCCGATGCGCTCGGCGATCTCGTATCCCATCTGGGTGATGCCGCTGCGCGAGACGACCACCGCCACGCCCATCTGCGCCGACTTGATCACCATCTCGCTGGTCAGCCGCCCCGTGGTGTAGAAGACCAGCGGCTGGTCTTCGGTGGGCACGATCGGCGCCTCCTGCTCGCGCAGCCACATCCAGCCGGCGATCGTGTCGATGGCGTTGTGCCGGCCCACGTCCTCCACGAACAGCAGCATCTCCTCGCCGCGAAACAGCGCGCAGCCGTGCACCGAACCGGCCGACTTGTACGTGCTTTCCTGCAGCCGGATCGCGTTGACGATGCCATAGAGCTGCGCCTGCGTGATGCGCGCGGGCGGCAGCGGGGCGCTGTCGATCTCCTCCATCATGTGGCCGAAGACGCTGCCCTGGCCGCAACCGGTGGTGACCACCCGGTGCGCCGTACGCTCCTCGATGCGCTCGATGCCCTCGCGCGTCTTCACGGCGGCGGCGTTGACCTCCCAGTCGACGGTGACGGACTCGATCGCCTCGACCGATTCCACCAGCCGCTGGTTGCGCAGGTAGCCGAGCACCAGCCATTCGGGATGGGCGCCCAGCGTCATCAGCGTCACCAGCTCACGCCGGTCGACGTAGAGCGTGAGGTCCCGCTCGGCGGGAATGGAAATGGTCTCCGCCTCGCCGAATTCGTTGAGGATCTGCACGCTGCGCGTGAGGGGCGCGCGGGCGTCGGTGAGCACGGGGCGGGTCATGGGTGGAAGGCTACCGCAAATGAAAAGGCCAGCCGGTGGGGCTGGCCTTGACGAGAGCTGGGGTTCGCGCGGCTCACCTGCGGCGGCCGCTGGCCGCCCCAGCCTACCTGCCGCAGCCGCCCGCCGCCCCGGCCTACTTCTTGGGCGCTTCGCCGGTCTTGCCGGACGTCATGGTGCCGGACTCGGCGCGCACGCTCGGCGGGCTGGTGGCGGTGGCGGCCGGGGAATGGGCGCCCGAGGTCTCCAGCGGCTTCTGCTCCGGCGGGGCATAGGCGAACGGGCCCGGATCGGTGCAAGGCGGCGTGCTCACCGCATTCGGCGCTGCGACGGCGGCCACCGGTGTGCTGCCACCCTGCGAAGCCGTGGTCGGGGTGGGCGTGGGCATCGGCGCAGGGGTGGCGGTCGTCGCCGGCGCTGCCGCTGGCGCGCCTGCCGACGCCGGTGCCCCGGCCGT
>NZ_DASSVG010000036.1:0-8106 GCF_035706265.1 Ramlibacter sp.
CTGCGGCTGCTCGATGTCGCCGGCCAGGAGCGCGCTGGCCTGGCCGTTGCTCACGCGCAGCACGCAGCTGAGCGCGTTGGGCCTGGTGCGCGGCCCGTAGTCTTCGGCGCCGGGGTGCAGGATCTCGAAGCGCACGCCGTCCCACTCCCAGCGCTGGCCGGCATGGCAGCGCGTGGAGGCGCGCAGGGCCTGCAGCGGGTGGCTCTCTTCCAGCGAGCTGAGAAGGCGCGCGGCGGGCTGCATGCGCAGCACCGCCGCGGCGCCGCCGGTGTGGTCGCTGTCGCGGTGGCTCAGGACCAGCAGGTCCATCGTCTCGTCTTTGGCGCGCAGCAGCGGCACCAGCACGCGTTGGCCGGCGTCGGTCTCGCGGCTGTAGCCCGGCCCGGCGTCGTAGGCCAGCGTGTGCGTGGCCGTTCGCACCAGCACCGCGTTGCCCTGCCCCACGTCGGCGGCGAGCAGCTCGAACTCGCCCGGCGGCGGCCGCGGCGCCTGCCACAGAAGGACGGGCAGCATCAGCGGCAGCCCCAGGAGCCGCAGGGCGGGGGCGATGCGCGCCGCCAGCAGCCAGCCGCCCAGCACGCCGGCTGCGCCCGCCCACAGGGGCGGCACCGGCGCCGACCAGGTGGCGAAGGGCAGTTCCGCCAGCACGCGCAGCAAGGCACCGAGCAGCTCCAGCGCCTGCGCGGCCAGGCTCCACAGCGGCGCGACGAACACGCCCGCCAGGCCGAGCGGCGTGACCACCAGCGTCACCCACGGGATCGCGACCAGGTTGGCCAGCAGGCCCACCAGCGACACCTGCCCGAACAGCAGCAGTGACAGGGGCGTGAGCGCCACGGTCACCACCCACTGCTCGCGCGCGAGGCCCACCAGCCCGGAAGCGAGGCGCAGCAGCAGCGCGCGGCGCGGCTCGCCGGCCGGCGCAGGCCGCGCACGGCCGCTCGCGAACAGCACGCCCACCGCGACGAAGCTCAGCCAGAAGCCGGCCTGCGTCAAGGCCCACGGATCGATCGCCACCACCGTGGCGCAGGCCAGCAGCCACACGTGCGGCCAGGGCCAGTCGCGCGCCGCCAGGCGCAGCAGTCCCACCGCGGCCAGCATGAACACGGTGCGCTGCGCCGGCACGCCCCAGCCGCTGAAGAGGGCATAAGCTGCGGCCAGCAGGATGCCGCCGGCCAGCCCGGCGTGCTGCGCCGGCCAGGCCAGGCACAGGCGCGGGCTGCGCCGCCACAGGCGCCCGACCAATGCGGCAGCGGCCCAGGCGAACATGGTGACGTGCAAACCCGAGATGCTCATCAGATGGGCTACGCCTGTGGCGCGGAACACGTCCCAGTCGGATTTTTCGATCGCGCCCTGGTCGCCGACGATCAGCGCCGCCAGCACGCCGGCCAGCCGCGGATCGCTCACCTGCGCGGAAATGGCGGCGCGCACGGCGTGGCGCGCCTGCTCCACCGGATGCGCCCAGGTCGTGCCCAGGCGCCGCGGCGGCGGATCGCGCGCGCCGGCGCGCACGTAGCCGGTGGCCTGGAGGCCCTGCTCCCATAGCCACAGCTCGTAGTCGAAGCCTTGCGGATTGACGTGGCCATGCGGCGCCTTCAGGCGCACCGTCCATTGCCAGCGCTCGCCGGGGCGCAGGTCGGCGGGCATTCCCTCGGGCATGGCGCTGCCCTCGCCGCCGGTATCGACGCCGCCATACCAGCCGAGGAGGAGCTGCGGCGGCAGGAGGACCGGGCGGCCTTCGCGCCAGGCGGATTCCGGCTCGAAGCGGAAGCGCAGGCCGGCCTCGTTGCGATGCGGCAGCGACGCGACGGTCCCGGTGAGGCGCAGGTCGACGCCCTCCAGCGCCGGATCCAGCCGGCTGGCCGTGAATGCCGCGGCGCGCCAGCCGGTGAGGGAGGCGGAGAAAGCGGTGGCGAGCAGGAGGATCATGGCCGCCCGTGTGGTGACCCACCACGCGGGCCTCCCGTAGGCTGGTGGTGAGCCCGCAGGCGAACCCCAGCGCCGCGCCAGCAGCAGGAGCAACAGCACCAACGCACCGGCCGCGCCGAAGGCATAGGACGCAAGCGGCCAAAGCCGCGGCTGCTGCAACTGCAGCGCGGCGCCGAGCACGACGCCGAGGATGAGCGGCGCGATCGCGGAACCGGGGCGGGAGGTCACCCGTGGATCAACGCATGAGGGCGGGGAGGCGGCGAAACGAAGCTCCTCCGATTGGGGGACCGGCGTGCCCCCACCCCTGCCCTCCCCCGGAGGGGGAGGGGGTCAACCCCTCACGCCAGCGCCAGCGCCTCCAGCCGCCCGGCGATATCGGACAGCGCGGTGACCTCGTCCACCCCACCCACGGCGATGGCCTGGCGGGGCATGCCGAAGACGACGCAGCTCGCCTCGTCCTGCGCGATGGTGTGGGCGCCGGCGCGGCGCATCTCCAGCATCGCCTCGGCGCCGTCGCCGCCCATGCCGGTGAGCATCACGCCGATCGCCTGCGGACCCGCCACCTTGGCGATCGAGCGGAACAGCGTGTCCACCGAAGGCCGGTGGCGGTTCACCGGCGGGTCGTCGGTCACGCGCAGGCCGTAGCCGCCGGCGCGCCGCACCAGCAGCAGGTGGCGCCCGCCCGGCGCGATGTAGGCCACCCCGCCGCGCACGGCTTCGCCGTCCTCGGCCTGCTTGACGTGGAGGCGGCACAGCGTGTCCAGCCGCCTAGCGAAGGTCTCGGTGAAGCCGGGCGGCATGTGCTGCGCGATCACGATCGGCGGCATCGCCGCCGGCAGCTGTGTCAGCACGTCGCGCAGCGCCTCCACGCCGCCGGTGGAAGCGCCGATGCCGATCACGCGCTGCGGCGACGCAAGAGCACCCGCTTGCGGCAGCGGCGCATGCGCCGAATGCAGGGGCGCGTGCGCCGATTGCAGCAGCGGCGCCGGCCGCGACCTCGGCGCCGGCTGCGCCGGCACGGGCCGCCGCCGCATCACGCGCGCGCCGGCCGCGGCGCGGATCTTGTCCGCGATCTCCTGCGCGTTCTGTTCCAGCTGGTCGTAGCTGGCCGGCTTGGCCACGAAGTCCACCGCACCGAGCTCCAGCGCGCGCAGCGTGGTCTCGGCCCCCTGGCGGGTGAGCGAGGAGATCATGATCACCGGCAGCGGCCGCACCAGCATCAGGTTGCGCAGGAAGTCGAGGCCGTTCATGCGCGGCATCTCGACGTCGAGCGTGATCACGTCCGGCGGCGTGCGGCGGATGCGGTCGATCGCCAGCAGCGGATCGGGCGAGGCGCCCAGCAGCTCCATGTCCGGCTGCGCGGCCACCACGCGGCTCAGGAAGGCCCGCATCACGGCGGAATCGTCGACGACCAGGACGCGGATCATCGCGGCGGCTTGAAGATCTCGATCTCGCCGGCCGACCGCGGGTCCAGCCGCGACAGGTACTCGCGCTCGCGCCGCTGCACCGTCTCGGCCGGGCTCAGGCTCAGGCGCTTGACCTGCACCTTGCCGCTGTCGACGAAGAAGTGCACCTTGCGCGGGCACACGTCCAGCAGGTCGCGCGCCAGCACGCGGATGCCTTCGACGCGCAGGAATTCGAGCACGAACTCGCAGTTCTTGGCGCCCACGTCCAGCCGGTCGAAGCCGGCCAGCAGGCGGGCGCCGCCGAACACCTTGGCCACCAGCCGGCGGCGGTCGGCGCCGAGGCGCAGCATGTCGTTGATCAGCACTTCCATCGCGTACACGCCGAAGCGGGCCGAGGCGGCCCACGGCGAATCGGGACGGGCGGTGTCGCCGGGCAGCATGAAGTGGTTCATGCCGCCGATGCGTTCCAGCGGGTCCCACAGGCAGGTGGAGACGCAGGAGCCGAGCACCGTGGTCACGGCGCCGGCGCGCGCGGCGTGGTACTGGCCCGGCAGGATCTTGATGGTCTCCATGCCGAACTCGCGGTCGAAATAGCGCAAAGGCCCGCCGGCGTCGTTGGCGTTCGCGACGGTGCTCAAGTGCCCACCCGCTGGTAGGCCGTGCGGCCGCAGGAGCGGAAGCCCGGATGCGCCGAGGGGAAGCTCTCCGAGTGGCCCACCATCAGCAGCCCGCCGGGCGCCAGCAGGTCGGCGAAGCGCGCCAGCAGCTTCTTCTGCACCTCCCGGTCGAAGTAGATCACCACGTTGCGGCAGAAGATCACTTCGAAGCCTTCCTGCGCCGGCCACACCGGCGACTGCAGGTTCAACTGGCCGAAGCGCACCATCTGCCGCAGCTCCGGCCGGATGCTCACCAGGCCCTCGTTGGCGCCGCAGCCGCGCAGGAAGTGCTTGCGCAGCCGCTCGGCCGGCAGCGCCGCGGCGCGCTCCATGCGGTAGATGCCCGCCTGCGCGGTATTCAGCACGTCGGTGTCGATGTCGGTGGCCAGCACGCTGCCCGCGCACTGGGCTTCGCGCAGCACCATCGCGATCGACCAGGCCTCCTCGCCGGTGGAGCAGGCGCTGCTCCAGCAGCGCAGCGGCGCAGACTGACCGGCGGCGTGCGCGCGCGCGTGCGCCAGCAGCAGCTCGAAGTGGTGCGGCTCGCGGAAGAAGGCGGTGAGGTTGGTGGTGAGCGCGTTGACGAAGGCCTCGCGCTCGTCCGAGTCTTCGCGCTGCACCAGTTCGAGGTAGGCGCCGAAGCAGCTCAGGCCGCGCGCGCGCAGGCGCCGCTGCAGCCGGTTGTAGACCATGTTGCGCTTCTGCGGGCTGAGCTTGATGCCGGCGTACTGCGCGATCAGCTGGCGCACGGTGCCGAAATCGCGCTCGCTCAGCAGCGAGGCGGCATCCGCCAGCAGCGGGGTGTCCGCGGCCGGCGCGCGCGGGGCGGCTTCGCCGGCTCGCAGCAACGGCATCTTCACGCCAGAACTCCGTCCCCCCGCAGGCGGAAGCGCGAAGCGATCTCCAGCAGCTGCGCCGCCTGGTCGTTCATGGTCTCGGTGGCGCGCGCGGCGTGTTCCACCATCGCGGCGTTGCGCTCCACCACGCGCTGCATCTGCGCGACGGCGGTGTTGACCTGACCGATGCCCACGCTCTGCTCCTGGCTCGCCTGCGCGATCTCGGCGATCAGCGCGCTCACCTTCTCCACCGACAGCACCACTTCCACCATGGTGTGGCCGGCGGTGTCCACCAGGCTGGCGCCGGTGTTGACCTTGTCGACCGAGGCGCCGATCAGGCCCTTGATCTCGCGCGCCGCCGCGGCGCTGCGCTGCGCCAGGCTGCGCACCTCGGCGGCCACCACGGCGAAGCCGCGGCCCTGCTCGCCGGCGCGCGCGGCTTCCACCGCCGCATTGAGCGCCAGGATGTTGGTCTGGAAGGCGATGCCGTCGATCACGCCGATGATCTCGGTGATCTTGCGCGAGGCGTCCGAGATCTCGTCCATCGTGCGCACCACCTCGTCGACGGCGTCGCCGCCGCGCCGCGCCACCGCCGACGCCTCCAGCGCCAGCTGGCTGGCCGAACGCGCATGGTCCGCGTTCTGCGCCACCGTGGTCGTGAGTTCCTCCAGCGAGCTGGCCGTTTCCTCCAGCGTGCCCGCCTGTTCCTCGGTGCGCTGCGACAGCTCCAGGTTGCCCTGCACGATCTGGCTGCTGGTGCGGTTGACGGTGTGCGCCCCGTGCACCACGCTGCCCAGCACGCTGCGCAGGTTCTCCGTCATGTCGGCCAGCGCGCGCAGCAGCTGCGCCGCCTCGTCGCTGCCGCCGGTGCGCACCTTCACCGTGAGGTCGCCGCCGGCCACCCGCTGCGCGATCTTGGCGGCCACGCGCACCGGCTTGATGATGTGCACCGTGAGCGGATAGCAGATGGCGAAGGCCAGCACCACCACCACGGCGGCGAAGCCGGACACCACCGACTGTGCCGAGCGCAGCGCCTCCTGCAGCGTGTGCGCCGAAGGCTGCGCCGCCGCGGCATCCGCCAGCTCCTGCAACTGCCATACGCCCAGCGCGCCCTGCACGGCGAGCACGAGCGCGATCGCCAGGAAGGCCGCGGTCAGCCGCACCCGGATGGTGGAACGCCGGAAGAAGCCGAGCGCGGCCCGGTCGACCTCGGGATGGACGTCGGTGGGGGTCAAGGGGGAATCCTCCTCGAAGCTGCGAGGGCTGCCGGGGCGCCCGCGCCGCGGTCGCACCGTGCAGCCCTGCCTGGGATTGGGCCGCTCAGTGCACCGCGCCGTCGACGAGGGCCATGTCGGCGCCCGTCATCAGCTTCTCGATGTCCAGCAGGATGATCATCTGGTCGTCGACGGTGCCGAGCCCCGTGATGTACTTGGTGTCGAAGGTGGCCGAGGCGAACTCGGGGGTCGGGCGGATCGCGTCGCTGGCGAGCGTGAGCACGTCGGAGACGGAGTCGACCACCACGCCCACCACGCGGCCGGCCACGTTCAGGATGATCACCACCGTGAACTCGTCGTAGCGCGCCTCGCTCAGGCGGAACTTGATGCGCAGGTCCAGGATCGGGACGATCACGCCGCGCAGGTTGATCACGCCCTTGATGAAGGCCGGCGCGTTGGCGATCGCCGTCGGCGTCTCGTAGCCGCGGATTTCCTGCACCTTCAGGATTTCGATGCCGTAGCTTTCCGCGCCCAGGCGGAACGTCAGGAATTCGCTCGCCGGCCCATCGGTGGGCTTGCCGGCCGCGGAAGTGACGCTGGCCATCGGTCCTTGCATTTTTCTCTTCTCCTTGCAGCCGAGGATGCCATCCCCCGCTGGCGTGTTGCAACTAGTTAATGACTGTGACGGGCGGCTATTCCGTGACTCTGCGCAATAGGGCGGAACGAGGGCCGTCCGTCGTGCGCGCGCTGCCTTTCGCTTCGCATCCGGCGTCGCGCCGCCGCGTCAATGCCTGCGTCGTGCGCATCAGAGCTGCAGCGCGCCTTCGCGGCCGGCCTCGCGCACCAGGTGCGCGATGTCCAGGATCAGCGCCACCGAGCCGTCGCCCATCACCGTGGCACCGGACAGGCCGGGCACGCGGCGGAAGTTGGCCTCCAGGCTCTTGACCACCACCTGCTGCTGTCCCACCAGTTCGTCCACCAGCAGGACGGCCTTGGAGCCGTCGGTCTCGACGATCACGGCGATGGCCGAAGGCTGCTCGCGCGGCTTTTGCGGCGGGAACAACTGGGCCAGGTGCAGCACCGGCAGGTACTCGTCCCGCACCCGCAGCGTGTCGCCGTGGCCGGGCAGCGTGTGCAGCTCGCCCGGGTTCACGCTCAGCGACTCCACCACGCAGGCCAGCGGCAGCACGTAGGTCTCGCTGCCGATGGAGACCGTCATGGCCTCCATGATGGCCAGCGTCAGCGGCACGCTCACCGTCACGCGCATGCCCTGCCCCGGCACCGAGGCCAGGTCCACGGTGCCGCCCAGGGCCTGGATGTTGCGCCGGACCACGTCCATGCCCACGCCGCGGCCGGAGACCTCGGTGACCTGTTGCGCGGTCGTCAGGCCGGCCTCGAAGATCAGCGCCCACACCTCGTGGTCCGGCGCATCGGGCGCGATCGCGGTGCCGCGTGCGAGCGCGCGCTGCAGGATCCGTTCCCGATCCAGCCCGCGGCCGTCGTCGGCCACCTCGATCAGGATGTTGCCCCCGCGCTGGCTGGCGCGCAGCCACACGGTGCCCACCGGCGGCTTGCCGGCCGCGATGCGTTCCTCGGGCTTCTCCAGCCCGTGGTCGATCGCGTTGCGCACCAGGTGCATCAGGGGATCGGAGATCTTCTCGATCAGGCCGCGATCGAGCTCGGTGCCCTCGCCCGAGATCTTCAGCTCCACCCGCTTGCCCAGGCGGTGGGACAGCTCGTGCACCACGCGCGGGAAGCGCGAGAACACGTTGGAGATCGGCAGCATGCGGATGGCGAGCACCGCCTCCTGCAGGTTGCGCGTGTGGCGCGCCAGGTCGGCCAGCCCGCTGCTGGTGCTGTAGCGCCCGTCGCTCGCGTGGGCGCCGGCGGCGCCATTGCGCTGGAGCATGGCCTCGGTGATCACCAGCTCGCCCACCAGGTTGACCAGCAGGTCGATCTTCTCGGTGGCCACGCGGATGAAGGTGGTGTCGTGCGCCGCGCCGAGCGCCGCTTCATGGACCTCAGGGGCGGGCGCCGGGGCGGCACTGGCCGCCGGCGCGGAGGCCGG
>NZ_DASSVG010000037.1:0-5721 GCF_035706265.1 Ramlibacter sp.
GCTCGGTGCCGTGCGCATCGGCGACGACGTGGAGATCGGCGCCAACACCTGCATCGACCGCGGCGCGCTGGCCGACACCGTGGTCGAGGACGGCGTGAAGATGGACAACCTGATCCAGATCGGCCACAACTGCCGCATCGGTGCCCACACGGCCATTGCCGGCTGCGTGGGCATCGCCGGCAGCGCCACCATCGGCCGGCATTGCATGCTGGGCGGCGCGGCCATGATCCTGGGGCACCTGAGCATCGCCGACGGAGTGACCATCTCGTCCGGAACCTTCGTCGCCCGCTCGATCCACAAGCCGGGCCTGTACACCGGCATCTTTCCCATCGACGACAATGCGAACTGGGAAAAGAACGCGGCCACGCTGAAGCAGCTGCACACGCTGCGCGACCGCATCAAGGCGCTGGAGAAGGCGCTAGAGAAGAAATGATGGACATCCACGACATCCTGAAGAAACTGCCGCACCGCTACCCCTTCCTGCTGGTGGACCGGGTGCTGGCGGTGGAGCCGGGCAAGACGATCAAGGCGCTGAAGAACGTGACGATCAACGAGCCGTTCTTCATGGGCCACTTCCCGCACCGGCCCGTGATGCCGGGCGTGCTGATGCTGGAAGCGATGGCGCAGACGGCGGGCCTGCTGGCCTTTGCCGACGAGGCCGGCAGCCGCGACCCCAATTCGGTGATCTACTTCGCCGGCATCGACGGCGCCCGCTTCAAGCGGCCGGTGGAGCCGGGCGACCAGCTCGTGATGGACGTCGAGCTGCTGCGCCACAAGGCCGGCATCTACAAGTTCAAGGGCACGGCCCGCGTCGGCGAGGAGATCGCCTGCGAGGCCGAGCTCATGTGCACCATGCGCACCGTCGCCTGACGAGGACGCCTCCCGTGGCGAACATCCATCCCACCGCGATCGTCGATCCGCAGGCGGAGCTGGACGCGAGCGTCGTGATCGGCCCGTACACCATCGTGGGGCCGCACGTGAGGATCGCCGCCGGCACCACGGTCGGGGCGCACGTGGTGATCGAGGGCCACACCACCATCGGGCGCGACAACCGGATCTTCCAGTTCGGCTCCATCGGCGCCGCCAACCAGGACAAGAAGTACCGCGGCGAGCCGACCGAGCTGGTGATCGGCGAGCGCAACACGATCCGCGAGTTCGTGACGCTGCACGTCGGCACGGTGCAGGACAAGGCCGTCACCCGCATCGGCGACGACAACTGGATCATGGCCTACACCCACATCGCGCACGACTGCGTGGTGGGCAGCCATGCCACGCTGGCCAACAACGCCACGCTGGCCGGCCACGTGGAGCTGGGCGACTGGGTCACCATCGGCGGGCTCACCGGCATCCACCAGTTCGTCAAGGTCGGCGCCCACGCCATGGTGGGCTTCGCCAGCGCGGTGTCGCAGGACGTCCCGCCCTTCATGCTGGTGGACGGCAATCCGCTCGCGGTGCGCGGCGTCAACACGGTGGGCCTGCGCCGGCGCGACTTCAGCGCCGAGCGCATTGCCGCGATCCGGCAGATGCACAAGCTGCTGTACCGCGAGGGCCGCACTTTGGAGGCCGCGCGCGAAGCGATCGCGGCCCTGCCGCAATCCACGCCCGAAGCCGCGCCCGACGCGGCCCTGATGGGCGCCTTCCTCGCCGGCGCCACGCGCGGCATCGCCCGCTAGATGGCCGCGCCGCGCTTCGCCATGGTCGCGGGAGAGGCGTCCGGCGACTTGCTGGCCGGCCACGTGCTGGACGCCATGCGTGCGCGCTGGCCGCAGCTCGCGGCCGCCGGCATCGGCGGCGCGCAGATGCACGCCCGCGGCTTCGAGCCCTGGTGGCCGGCCGAGAAGCTCTCGGTGAGCGGCTATGCCGAAGTGCTGAAGCACCTGCGCGAGATCCTGCGCATCCGCGAGCAGCTGCGCGACCGGCTGCTGGCCGAACGCCCCGACGTCTTCATCGGCGTCGACGCGCCGGACTTCAACCTCGGCCTGGAGCAGCAACTGCGCGCCGGCGGCGTGAAGACGGTGCACTTCGTCTGCCCCTCGATCTGGGCCTGGCGCATGAAGCGGGTCGAGAAGCTGAAGAAGGCCTGCGACCACGTCCTGTGCATCTTCCCCTTCGAGCCGGAGCTGCTGGCGAAGCACGGCATCCCCGCCACCTACGTCGGCCACCCGCTCGCGGCCGCGATCCCGCTCGAGCCGGACCGGACGGCCGCGCGCCGCACGCTGGGCCTGCCCCTCAACGGCAAGGTGATCGCGCTGCTGCCCGGCAGCCGCGCCTCGGAAGTCGAGGCGCTGACCGCGCGCTTCCTCAAGGCGGCGGCGCTGTTCGAGAAGCTCCACCCGGATTCCTGGTTCGTGATCCCGGCCGTGCCGGCGCTGCAGGCGCGCATCAGCCAGATCGCCCGCGGCCGCAAGGGGCCGCGCCACCTCACCATCGTCACCGGCCAGTCGCACGGGGCGCTGGCCGCCTGCGACGTGGCCCTGGTGGCGAGCGGCACCGCGACGCTGGAAGCGGCGCTGTTCAAGCGGCCCATGGTGATCGCGTACCGGACCAGCTGGCTCACGTACGCGCTGATGAAGCCGCGCCAGCTGCAGCCCTGGGTGGGCCTGCCCAACATCCTGTGCCGCGAATTCGTGGTGCCGGAGTTGCTGCAGGCCAACGCAAGACCCCACAAGCTCTGCGGGGCGCTGGCCGGCTGGTTCGCGCAGCCTGACAGAATGCGCTCCGTGCAGGAGCGCTTCCACGCGCTGCACCTCCAGCTGCTGCGCGACACCGCCACCCTCGCCACCGATGCCATCGAAAAAGTCCTCGCCTCCTGAGACGGTGCAGCGCATCGTCACGACGACGATCCGGACCCGGGCGGCGAAGCCGGCGCAGAAGCCGCTGCTCTTTCCCGATCCCATCGGCCTCGTCGCCGGCGTCGACGAGGCCGGGCGCGGGCCGCTGGCCGGCCCCGTGGTGGCCGCCGCCGTGATCCTGGACGACAAGAGGCGCATCAACGGCCTCAACGACTCCAAGGTGCTGACGGCGCTGCAGCGCGACAAGCTGTACGACAAGATCCGCGAGAAGGCCCTGTGCTGCTCGGTCGGCATGGCCAGCGTGCAGGAGATCGACGAGCTGAACATCTTCCACGCCACGATGCTGGCGATGAAGCGCGCCGTCGAAGGGCTGCGCCTGCGCCCGGCCAAGGTGCTGGTGGACGGCAACCGGCTGCCCAAGCTGGAGATCCTGTCGGAGGCCATCGTCGACGGCGACGCCAAGATCAAGTCCATCTCCGCCGCCTCGATCATCGCCAAGGTCACGCGCGACCGCATGCTGGTGGAGCTGCACGAACTCTTCCCGCAGTACGGCTTCGCCTCGCACAAGGGCTACAGCACGCCGGAGCACCTGGCCGCATTGCGCGTGCACGGGCCCTGCGTGCACCACCGCCGCCACTTCGCGCCGGTGGCGGCGCAGTTCGAGTGACTTCCGGCCCGCAGTTCATCTCCTCCCGCGACAACGCGCTGCTGAAGGAGCTGCGGCGGCTGGCGCAGGACAGCGGCGCCTACCGCAAGCAGGGGCGGGTCTGGCTCGAAGGCGACCACCTGTGCCGGGCCGCGCTGCAGCGGGGGCTGAAACCTTCGCATGCGGTGTTCCAGGCCTCGTACTGGGACAGCGCCGGGCAGCAGTGGGCGGAGGCGGGCGGCAAGGCCGTGGTGGTGGACGACAGCCTGTTCGCGTCGCTCAGCGGGCTGGAGTCGCCGGCCCGCATGGGCTTCGTGCTGCCGTTGCCGGCCGCACCGGCGCTGCAGCCCGACGCGCCCTCGGTGGTGCTGGACGGCCTGCAGGACGCCGGCAACGTCGGAACCATCCTGCGCAGCGCCGGCGCCTTCGGCTTCCGGCAGGTGCTGGCGCTCAAGGGCACGGCGGCGCTGTGGAGTCCCAAGGTGCTGCGGGCCGGCATGGGGGCGCATTTCGGCTTGCACCTGCTGGAAGGGCTGGAGCCCGAAGGGCTGGCGAAGCTGGCGGTGCCGATGCTGGCGACCAGTTCGCACCAGGGGGACTATCTGCACCAGGCGGCTCTGCCGTGGCCTTGCGCCTGGGTCTTCGGGCACGAGGGGCAGGGCGTGAGCGCCGCGCTGGCCCAGCGGGCCGCGCAGTTCGTCCGCATCGTGCAGCCGGGCGGGGAGGAGTCGCTCAACGTGGCGTCGGCGGCGGCGATCTGCCTGCACGCCAGCGCCGCCGCGAGGGCGTAAAGCCAACAATCGCTCCAAGGGAAAACCCTCCACCGGGTTATAATCAGCGGCTTTCCCGAAACCCCCCACGCCCGTAGCGCATCAGCCTCTCCCCCGACCAAAGCAGCTTCGAGAAATCTTCTCGACATGCGTTCTGGGCGTGTCCGTCACCATCCGGAGAACCCAGTGCTTTCGTCGCTTCAGGGCGCATTCCCGCCCGCCATCCTGGCGCTCGCAGACGGAACGGTCTTTCTCGGCAATTCGATCGGAGCCACCGGTAGCACCACCGGCGAAGTCGTGTTCAACACGGCGCTCACCGGCTACCAGGAAATCCTGACCGATCCGAGCTACTGCCAGCAGATCGTCACGCTCACCTATCCGCACATCGGCAACTACGGCGTCAACGCCGAGGACGTCGAGGCGGCCAAGGTGCACGCCGCCGGCCTGATCATCCGCGACCTGCCGCTGATCGCCTCCAGCTTCCGCGCCGACATGACGCTGCAGCAGTACCTGCAGCGCGAGAACACCGTGGGCATCGCCAACATCGACACCCGCAAGCTCACCCGCATCCTGCGCAGCAAGGGCGCGCAGAACGGCTGCATCCTGGCGCTGAAGCAGGGCGAGGAGATCACGCCCGCACTGGTGGAGAAGGCTGTGGCCGAGGCGCGCAAGGCGCCGGCCATGAACGGCCTCGACCTCGCCAAGGTCGTCACCGTGCCCAAGTCCTACGGCTGGGAGCAGACCGAATGGCAGCTGGGCCAGGGCTACGGCCAGCTGGAACAGCCGAAGTACCACGTGGTCGCCTTCGACTACGGCGTGAAGAAGAACATCCTGCGCATGCTGGCCGAGCGCGGCTGCAAGGTGACGGTGGTGCCGGCGAAGACGCCCGCCGCCGAAGTGAAGAAGCTCCATCCCGACGGCGTGTTCCTCTCCAACGGCCCCGGCGACCCGGAGCCCTGCGACTACGCGATCGAATCCGCCCGGGAGCTGATCGAGGACGGCTATCCCACCTTCGGCATCTGCCTCGGCCACCAGATCATGGCGCTCGCCTCGGGGGCGAAGACCTTCAAGATGAAGTTCGGCCACCACGGCGCCAACCACCCGGTGAAGGACCTGGACAGCGGCCGCGTGAGCATCACCAGCCAGAACCACGGCTTCGCGGTGGACGAGAAGACCCTGCCCGGCAACCTGCGGCCCACGCACGTCAGCCTGTTCGACGGCACGCTCCAGGGCCTCGCCCGCACCGACAGGCCCGCCTTCTGCTTCCAGGGCCACCCGGAGGCTTCCCCTGGCCCCCACGACATCGGTTATCTCTTTGACCGCTTCACCGGCCTGATGGACGCGAAGAAGAAGTAAAGCCATGCCCAAGCGTCAAGACATCAAGAGCATCCTCATCATCGGCGCCGGCCCGATCATCATCGGCCAGGCCTGCGAGTTCGACTACTCCGGCGTGCAGGCCTGCAAGGCGCTGCGCGAGGAGGGCTACAAGGTCATCCTGATCAACTCCAACCCG
>NZ_DASSVG010000038.1:0-5485 GCF_035706265.1 Ramlibacter sp.
CGCGCTGCGCGGCGACCGCATCGGCATGATCTTCCAGGAGCCGATGACGGCACTCAACCCGGTGCACACGGTGGGCCACCAGGTCGCCGAGCCGCTGCGGCTGCACCGCGGCATGAACGCCTCCGCGGCCCGCAAGGAGGCGATCGCCCTGCTCGATCGCGTCGGCATCCCGGACGCGGCCCGGCGCATCGACGCCTACCCGCACCAGTTCTCCGGCGGGCAGCGCCAGCGCATCACGATCGCGATGGCACTCGCCTGCGGACCCGACCTGCTGATCGCCGACGAGCCGACCACCGCGCTGGACGTGACCATCCAGCGCCAGATCCTGGACCTGATCCGCGAACTGGTGGCCGAGCGCCGGATGGCGCTGATGCTGATCTCGCACGACCTCGGCGTGATCGCCCAGAACGTGCAGCGCATGCTGGTGATGTACGGCGGCAGCGTGGTGGAAAGCGGCCCCACGGCCTCGGTGTTCGCCAACCGCATGCATCCGTACACGCTGGGGCTGTTCGCGGCACGGCCGGGGCTGCATGCCGGCAAGCGGCGCAGGCTGGTGACGATTCCGGGGACGGTGCCGGAACTGGTGGACCTGCCGAAAGGGTGCCCGTTCGCGGGGCGCTGCCGGTGGACGATTGCCGAATGCGATGCGGGGCTGCCGGCGGCGATCGAGGTGGAGGCGGGGCACCGGGCGCGGTGCATCCGGCTGGATGTGGTGGCGAGGGAGCGGGAGCAACAGCCGGAACAGCCATGAACGGGCCGCTGCTGGAGGTGGAGAACCTCGTCAAGGACTACAGCCTGCCGCGCGAGAAGCTCTTGCGGGCGCCGGGCAAGGTGCATGCGCTGCGGGGCGTGAGCTTCACGATCCAGGCCGGGCGCAGCCTGGGCATCGTCGGCGAATCGGGCTCGGGCAAGTCGACGCTCGCGCGGCTGGTGATGGCGCTGGACCGGCCCACCTCCGGCCGCGTGCGCCTGCTCGGGCAGGACCTGCACACGCTGCCACGCGAGGCGCTGCGCCAGGCGCGGCGCGACTTCCAGATGGTGTTCCAGGACCCGTACGGCTCGCTCGATCCGCGCCAGACCGTGGAGCGCATCGTGAGCGAGCCGCTGGCGGCCCAGGGCGAAAGCCGCACCGGGCAGCACCGGCGCGCCAGCGAGGTGGTGGAGGCGGTGGGCCTGCGCGCCAGCGACCTGCGCAAGTACCCGCACGAGTTCTCCGGCGGGCAGCGCCAGCGCATCGCCATCGCCCGCGCGCTCGTCACGCGGCCGCGGCTGATCGTGGCCGACGAGCCCGTCAGCGCGCTCGACGTCTCGGTGCAGGCGCAGGTGCTCAATCTGATGCAGGACCTGCAGGCCGAATTCGGCATCACCTACATGCTGATCAGCCACGACCTGGCCGTGGTGCACCACCTGTGCGATGACGTCGCCGTGCTGTGGCAGGGCCGGATCGTGGAACAGGGCCCGCCCGAGCGCCTGTTCGCGCAGCCGCGGCACGAGTACACGCGCACCCTCGTCGCGGCCGTGCCGGAGCCCGAGCCGCCCCGGCCCAGCCCCCTTGCCACCCCGTTCGAAAGTCGGGGATGATCCCTGTCGTCCCCAGCCTCTAGTCTCCAGTCTCTAGCCCCGGAGTTACAAGAAATGATGAAACGCCGCAGCGTCCTCGCGCACAGCGCCTCGCTCGCCGCCCTGGCCACCCTGCCCGCGGGCGCGCTGGCGCAGGGCCGCAAGGATTCGATCGTCCTGGCCATGGCGCTCGAGCCCAGCCCCGGCCTCGATCCCACCGGGGGCGCCGCCTCCTCGATCGGCGAGGTCACGCTGTACAACATCTACGAGACGCTGACCAAGATCCACCCGGACGGCTCGGTCACGCCGCTGCTGGCCGAGAGCTGGGAGGTCTCGCCCGACCTCACCACCTACACCTTCAAGCTGCGCAAGGGCGTGAAGTTCCAGAACGGCGAGCCCTTCAACGCGCAGACGGTCAAGTTCTCCTTCGACCGCGCCGGCGCCGAGAAGAGCACGAACAAGGACAAGCGCACCTTCGCCAGCCTCACCACCCGCGCGGTGGACGAGCACACGGTGGTGATCCTCACCAAGGAAGTGGATCCCGACTTCCCCTTCCTGCTCGGGCAGGCCACCGCGGTGATCGTGGAGCCCAAGAGCGCCGACACCAACATGACCAAGCCGGTGGGCACCGGCCCCTTCATGCTGGAGAACTGGGTCAAGGGCTCGTCGATCACGCTGAAGAAGTGGGACGGCTACCGCAACGCCGCCGGCATCAAGCTGCGGCGCGCCACCTTCCGCATCATCGCCGACCCGGCCGCGCAGGTGGCCGCGCTGCTGGCCGGCGACGTCGACGCCTTCCCGCGCGTCACGCCGCGCAGCGTGGCGCAGTTCAAGAACAATCCGCGCTTCCAGGTGATCGTCTCCGGCTCGCGCGCCAAGACCATCCTCGCCATCAACAACGGCAAGAAGCCCTTCGACGACGTGCGGGTGCGCCGCGCGATCGCCATGGCCGTCGACCGCAAGGCGGTGATCCAGGGCGCGGGCGACGGCTACGGGGCGCCGATCGGCAGCCACTATCCGCCCAGCGCGCCGGGCTACGTGGACCTGACGGGCGTGAACCCGTACAACCCCGAGAAGGCCAAGGCGCTGCTGAAGGAAGCGGGCGTGGCGACGCCGCTGGAACTGACGATCACCCTGCCGCCGCCGCCCTACGCGCGCCAGGGCGGTGAGGTGATCGCCTCGGAGCTGGCCAAGGTGGGCATCCAGGCCAAGCTGCAGAACGTGGAGTGGGCCCAGTGGCTCTCCAACGTCTACGGCAACAAGAACTACGACCTGACGATCGTCTCGCACGTCGAGCCCTTCGACCTCGGCAACTTCGCCAAGCCGGACTACTACTGGAACTACCACTCCACCAGGTTCAACCAGGAGTACGACCAGTACAAGCACACCGCCAACGCGAAGGAGCGCGAGAAGCTGCTGGGCGACCTGCAACGCATCATCGCCGAGGATTCGGTGCACGCCTTCCTGTACCAGCCGCAGTGGGTGACGGTGGCCAACAAGAACGTGCGCGGCCTCTGGAAGGACATGCCGATCTTCGCCAACGACCTGTCCTCCATGTCCTGGGCCTAGCGGCATGGAGCCGGCACTGCACGAGATTCCCGCTCCGCGCCTGGTGGAGCTCTATCGCCGGCGCGAGGTGTCGCCGGTGGAGGTGGCCCGCAGCGTGCTGGGGCACGTGGAGCGCTGGGAGCAGCACATCCACGCCTTGTACCTGCTGCGGCCGGACCACGTGCTGGAGCAGGCACGCGCGAGCGAGGCGCGCTGGGCGCGCGGCGAGCCGCTGGGCCTGATCGACGGCGTGCCGGCCACGATCAAGGACAACATCGCCACCCGCGGCGACCCCACGCCCCTGGGCACGGCGGCCAGCGAGCTGATCCCCGCGGTGGCCGACGCGCCGCCGGCCGCGCGCGTGCGCGAGCACGGCGGCGTGCTGCTCGCCAAGACGACCATGCCGGACTACGGCATGTTGTCCTCGGGCCTTTCGAGCTTCCACAAGCTGGCCCGCAATCCGTGGAACCTCGCCAAGACGCCCGGCGGTTCCAGCGCGGGCGCGGGCGCCGCGGCGGCGGCCGGCTACGGCCCGCTGCACATCGGCACCGACATCGGCGGTTCGCTGCGGCTGCCGGCGGGCTGGTGCGGCATCTTCACCCTGAAGCCCAGCCTCGGCCGCATCCCGATCGATCCGCCCTACATGGGGCGCGCGGCGGGGCCGATGACGCGCACGGTGGCAGACGCCGCGCTGTTCATGCAGGTGCTCTCCGGCCCCGACGACCGCGACAGCATGGGCCTGCCGCCGCAGGAGATCGCCTGGTTCGCCTTCGACACCGGGGTGGACCGCCTGCGCGGCCTGCGCATCGGCCTGCTGATGGACGCGGGCTGCGGCCTGCCCGTCGACGCGGAGGTGCGTGCGGCAGTGGAGAACGCGGCGCACATCCTCGAGCGCGCCGGCGCCGTGGTGGCGCCGCTGAAGCCCTTCATGACCCAGGCCATGCTCGATGGCATGGACCACTTCTGGCGCATGCGCTCGCACGTGGACATGCGCGGCCTGCCGCCGGAAGTGAAGGCGCGCGTGCTGCCCTACATCCAGCAATGGGCCGACAGCGCGGCGGGCCTCACGGGCGAGGGGGTGTTCCGCGCCTTCCACCAGTTCCACCTGACGCGGGTGGCGGCGGTGAATGCCTGCCGGCCGTTCGACTACGTGATCTCGCCCACCTCGCCGGTGCCGGCCTTCGCGGCCGAACTGCCCTCGCCCACCAACGATCCGCTGCGGCCGCTGGAGCACATCGGTTTCACGGTGCCGTTCAACATGTCGGAGCAGCCGGCTGCTTCGATCAACTGCGGCTACACCGCCGGCGGCCTGCCGATCGGCCTGCAGATCGTGGGCAAGCGCTTCGACGACCTCGGCGTGCTGCAGGTGGCGCGCGCCTTCGAGCTGGTGCGCGAGCCGCAACGCCCGTGGCCGCAGCCGCCGTCGGAGGCGATCTACCACGTGGACTGACCCCGGCCTCTGGACCGGCCCGGAGGCTAGCGGGCCAGCCGGCGCTGGTCGTACACCGGCTGCGGCGGCAGGTCGGCCAGGTGCTCGGTGTCGGCCCAGCGCAGGATCTCGAAGCTGCCCCCGCGCACGCGGATGCGGTTCAGGCCCGCGTTGGGGATCTCGCTCTGGCGCGGGCCGTTCAGGCCCAGCGAACGCGCGGTGCGGTAGACCATGTCCAGCACGCCGCCGTGCGTGACGACCACGATGGTCTGGCGCGGATGCGCGGCGGCGACGCGCTGCACGGCCTCCATCACGCGGGCGTGGAAGGCGCGGGTGGATTCGCCTTCCGGCATGGCGAAGTCTTCCTCGAAGCGCAGCCAGCGCTCCCAGGCCTGCGGATGCTCGCGCTGGATCTCCTCCACGCGCATGCCGTCCACGCGGCCGAAGGCCTGCTCGCGCAGGCCGCGCTCGGCCACCGGCTTCAGGGCGAGGCGGCCGGCGATCGGCTCGGCGGTCTGCATGGCGCGCAGCAGGTCGCTGAAGTACACGGCGTCGGCCCGTTCGCCGGCGAGCCGCGCGGCGAGCCGCCGCGCCTGCTCGTGGCCGACGGCGTTGAGGCCGACGTTCACCTGGCCCTGGAAGCGCAGCTCGCGGTTCATGTCCGTTTCGCCGTGGCGCACCAGCACCAGTTCCGTCGCATCCGCGTCGATTCGCATGACGAAATTATCCGGGCCGCAGCGCGCGGCGGGAAGCGCACGAACCCGCGTCGCGCGCCCTTTTCGATGCGAAGTGTGTCAGTCGCGCCCCAGGCTGCGGACCTTTTCCACCAGGCGCTGCTGCACGCTGGGCGAGACGAACTGGTGGACCTCGCCGCCGAGGACGGCGATCTCGCGCACGAAGGTGCTGGAGATGAACTGGTACTTGTCGCTCGGGGTCAGGAACACCGTC
>NZ_DASSVG010000039.1:0-12243 GCF_035706265.1 Ramlibacter sp.
CGCCGCCGCCACCAGTTCGGCGATGTGGCGCGGCTGCACGTCGACGCCGCCGACGCCGGCCAGCACGCCGTGCACGCGCGGCGCGTTCGGCAGGCCGTAGAGGGCACTGCGCAGTTCCTGGTGCAGGATGCCGCCCAGGCCGGGCGAGTGGTTGTGATCGAGCACCAGCACGTCGGGCACGCCCGCCAGCGCGACGCGCAAGGCCTGATGCGGCAGCGGGCGCAGCAGGCGCAGCTTGAGCAGTCCCGCTGCGATGCCTTGGGCGCGCAAGTCGTCGATGGCCTCGCGCGCGGTGCCGCACAGGCTGCCCAGCGCCACCACCACGATGCGCGCGTCCTCGCAGCGGTAGCGCTCCAGCAGGCCGTAGCTGCGGCCCGTGAGCTCGCCCCAGACGCGGTCCGCTTCCTGCGCCACCTGCAGCGCCTGCTCCATCGCTTCCTGCACCGACTGCCGGTGGCGGCGGTACATCTCGGGCGTCACCACGTTGCCCCAGGCCGAAGGTGCCGCGGTGTCGAGATGGCGCACGCGCTGGCAGGACGCGAGGTAGCGGTCCGCCGTGTCCTGCGCGGGCACCTGCACGGGCTCCAGCGAATGCGAGACGTAGAAGGCGTCGTGGCTCACCATGACCGGCAGCTGCACCGTCTCGGCGATGCGGAAGGCCTGCAGCACCGTGTCCAGCGATTCCTGCGGGCTCTCGCTGTAGAACTGGATCCAGCCGGTGTCGCGCTGCGCCAGGCTGTCGGTCTCGTCCGGCCAGAAGGCCCAGGGCGAGGCGACCGTGCGGTTGACGTTGCACATCACGATCGGCGCCCGGGCGCCGCTCGCGTAGTGCAGCACCTCGTGCATCAGCAGCAGGCCTTGCGAGGCCGTGGCCGTGAACACGCGCGCGCCGGCCAGCGCCGCCGGGATGCAGGCGGCCAGCACCGAGTGCTCGGACTCGGGCGTGAGGACCTGGGCCTGCATCGCGCCGCTGGCCTGGAACTCCGTGATCAGCTCCAGGATCGGCGTCTGCGGCGTGATCGGATACACCGGCACCACCTCGGGCCGCGCGAGCCGTGCCGCCCACGCCACCGCGTGGTTGCCGTTCAGGAGCAGGGTCTGGCTGGAGCTCATCGCAGTTCCTCCTGCAGCACCATCGAGCCGGTGGGGCATTCGCGCACGCACAGGCCGCAGCCCTTGCAGTAGTCCGCCAGCACGCCGTAGCCCTCCGGCCCGTGGGTCACGGCGAGGTCGGGGCAGAACTGGAAGCAGTTGTCGCAGCTGGTGCAGGTGCCGCAGGAGAAGCAGCGGGACGCTTCGGACTGCACTTCCTCGGGCGAGAGGGCCAGCTGCACCTCCTCGCTGCCGGCGAGCCGCTGCTCCACGCCGAGTCGCTGCGGTCGCGCACGTGCGGTGGCCGGGTAGTACCAGGTCGCGATCTCGTCCAGCCGCGGCGGCGCCATAGGCTGCGCGGGCACGCGCTCGGCACCGCGCAGCGCGCGGTCGATGTCGATCGCGGCCCGCTTGCCCATGCCCACCGCCTCGGAAAAGAAGCGCGCCATGCTGGCCACGTCGCCCCCGGCCCAGACGCCGGGGACGGCCGTGGCCTGCTGCGCGTCGACCCGCAGCAGGCCCCGCTCGGTGGCCTCGGGCGGGAACAGCGAGAGGTCGGTCTCCTGGCCGATGGCCGTCAGAACCGCGTCGGCCATCAGCTTGAAGCCGGCGTCGCCGGCCACCTCGACGCGCGGCGGCTGGCCGGCCCGGGCGGGCTCGAAGTGCACGCGCACGCAATCCAGCAGCAGCGGGCCGTCGCCGCCGACGCTGCGCACCATGGTGCTGTCGCACAGCAGCACGCCTTCCTCCAGCGCCTCCTGCACTTCCTCGCGCTGCGCCGGCAGGGCGTTGCGCGCTTCCAGCGAGAGCACGGTCACGGCGCAGCCGTTGCGGCGGGCGCTGCGTGCCACGTCCATGGCGCTGCTGCCCCCGCCGATCACCACCACGCGCTCGCCGAGCCGCGGCGGCGTGCCGGTGGCACAGCGCGCCAGGTAGGCCGTGCCTTCCATCAGCCAGGGCGCCTGCGCTGGCAATTGCGGCAGCGTCTTGGGGCGCGCGGCGCCGAGCGCCAGGTAGACGTGCGAGTGGCGCTCGCGCAGCTCCTCCAGGTCGCCCGGCGAGCGCAGCGGCGCATCGAGGTGCACGGTGACGCCGAGGGCCAGGATGCGATCGGTCTCCGCGTTCAGCACGCGCCGCGGCAGGCGGTAGGGCGGAATGCCATAGCGCAGCAGGCCGCCGAGCCGCGAGCGGGCTTCGTAGAGGCTCACCTGCCAGCCGCGCCGGCGCAGGTGGTAGGCCGCCGCCAGGCCGGAGGGGCCTCCGCCCACCACCGCCACGCGGCCCTCGTGCTCGATCGGCGGCGGCGCGAAGCTCCAGCCCGCGGCCAGCGCCGCATCGCCCACGGCGCGCTCCAGCCGGCATACCGACACCGCCTCGTCGTAGCCGGCGCGGTTGCAGGCGGTTTCGCAGGGATGGTGGCAGATGCGGCCAGCGATCGCGGGGAAGGGATTGTTGATCGTCAGGACTTCGAAGGCGCGCTTCAGGTCGCCGGCGCGCGCATGGCCGATCCAGTCGGCAATGTAGCTGTTGGCGGGGCAGGCCTGGTGGCAGGGCGAGGGCCGCGCCAGGTGCTGCGGCATCGCCGCGCGCCAGGTGCCGGTCTTGAAGACCTCGGTGCTGCCTGTCGTCCAGGCCGTCGGGGGCAGCGGCGCGTTCATGACGCAACCTCCTCGGCGGCGGCCTGGTAGCCGAGCGCGCAGGCCGCCGCGTTCTCCTCGCCCTGGCGGCCTTCGCGCAGCAGGCCCGCGAGCACGTCGAGGCCCGGCGCCCCGATGGCGCGGGCGAGCGCGCCGAGCAGGGCCGAATTGACGATGCGGCCCAGCCCCTGCGAGCGCGAGATCGCGATCGCATCGACCGGCACCACGCGGTAGCCGGGCAGCCGGTCGTGCCACTCGGCACGCGAGTGCACCGAGTTCACGACGATCAGCGTGTCGGGCCGCGCACGCGAGAGCAGCGGCGGCTGCAGCAGGCTGGCGTCGAAGCACAGGATCGCGTCGGCCTGCTCGATGTCGCAGCGCAGGCGGATCGGTTGGTCGTCGACGCGGATGAAGGAGCTCACCGGCGTGCCGCGCCGCGCTCCGCCGTAGCTGGCGAACGCCTGCACCTGCCGGCCCTGGGCGAAGAAGGCGCGCGCCAGCACGTTGCCCGCGGTCTGGGCCCCTTGCCCGCCGCGGCCCTGGATCATGATCTGCAGCATGGTGGTCTCGGATCCTTGATGAGAGCTGTCAACTCCAGACAGCCGGACGCAAAGGGCGCAAAGGTTCCGCAAAGGACGCAAAAGGAATACCTTGAAAGGGATTTCCTTTGCGTCCTTTGCGCATCTTTCGTGTCCTTTGCGTCCGGCTGTTGAATGGATGCCATGGCGATTCCCGGGCGCTCCGCTCAGGGCGGCAGCACCGCGGTCGCCTCCAGCTCGATGACCGCGGGGTGGTCCAGCAGGTCGGCCACGAAGATCATGCTCATGGCCGGATAGTGGCGGCCCATGCGCTCGCGCCAGATGGCGCCGAGCTCCTTGCGGGCGGCCAGGTACTGCGGCTTGTCGCAGCAGAAGGCGGTGATGCGGCAGATGTGCTCGGGCCGGCCGCCGGCCTGGCGCAGGATGGCCAGGATGTTGTCCAGCGCCTGCGCGAACTGCGGCGCGATGGACGTCGAGGCGAAGCGCTGCTGCGCGTCCCAGCCGACCTGGCCGGCCAGGAACACGATGCGGCCCGCGCGCGCCTCGATGCCGTTGGCGTAGCCCTGCGGCGGCGCCCACCCTTCGGGGAGTAGCGTTCGCATGGCCTCAGTGCGGATAGCGGGGCGGATCGGGATCCTCGTCCCAGCCCGCGGGCGGCGGCGGCGTGCGCTGCAGCCACGACTGCAGCAGCACGATGTGTTCGTGCTCGTCGGCCTGCAACTGCTGCGCGGCGCGCTTCAGGTCATCGCTGTCGCAGCGCTGTGCCAGGCCGGCGAAGAAGTCGTGCGCCCGCTGCTCGGCGTCGAGCGCGATGCGCAGCGCGTGCCACGGATGCATCAGGTAGTGCACCTCGTCGAACGCGGGCGCTTCCGGCGCGTCGGGCAGGGCCGGCGGCTGCGGCGCGCGCGACCAGCCCATGGTGCGCAGGATCTCGGTGGCGTGCAGCGCCTCCTGGCTGGCCAGCCGCCGGAACAGCGCCGCCACCTCCTGGTTGTTGTGGGTGGCGAGCACGTCGGCCAGTTCGCCGTAGCGCTCCACGGCCTCGCGCTCCAGCGCATAGGCCTGCGCCATCAGCTCCGCCAGCGTGCTGGGGGTCGTCACGGTTTCCCGGACCTTCATGGCTGTCATAGCGCGAACTCCTCTTCCATCTGTTCCAGCGCCCGCGTCGGCTCACCGGGGCCGCCGCTGTAGGGCGCGCGGTGGCCGGCGTAGAGCACGCCGATGTTGAAGCCGTCGTCGGTCATGATCCGCTTGGCGGCGCGGGCCGCGTCGTCGGTGGGGCCGACGGGCGCGGGATGGGTCATGTTCTTCCACTCCTTCTGCTCGGGGCGGAAGGTCACGCAGGGACTCAGGATCTCGATGAAGGAGAAGCCCGGGTGCCGGATGCCGGCCGCGATCAGTTCCGCGGTGGTGTTCTGGTCGCCGGAGAAGGCGCGGGCCACGAAGTTGGCGCCGGCCGCCAGGGCGATCACCAGCGGGTGGAAGGAACGCACGCCGGTGCCGCCGGGCGAGAGCTTGTTGTCCCAGTCCGGCTCGGTGGTGGGCGAGGCCTGGCCCTTGGTCATGCCGTACACATGGTTGTCCATCACGATGTAGGTCAGGTCCACGTTGCGGCGGCAGGCGTGCAGGAAGTGGTTGCCGCCGATCGAGTAGCCGTCGCCGTCGCCGCTGGCCACCAGCACGGTGAGGTCGGGCCGCGCGACCTTCAGGCCCGTGGCCGCCGCCAGCGAGCGGCCGTGAACGCCGTGGAAGCCGTAGCAGGTGGTGTACGCCGGAATGCGCGAGGAGCAGCCGATGCCGGAGACCACCGCCACCTCGTGCGGCGCGCGCTGCACCAGGGCGAGCGCCTTGGTCACCGCGTTGAGCACGGTGTAGTCGCCGCAGCCCGGGCACCAGATCGGCTTGGTGGCCGACTTGTAGCTCAGGGGCGTGTACGGATCGGCGGCCGCAAGCGCCGGCGCATGGGTCATGTCGTTCACTTCGTCTCCTCCTTGTCGGCGGCCCACGCGAGCACGGCGGCACAGATGTCGGCCGGACGCAGCGGCAGCGGCCCGGGGCGGTGGAAGCCGGCGGCCTCGCGCGGGATGGCCGCCAGGCCACGCAGGTAGCGCAGCAGCTGGCCTTCGTGGTTCTGCTCCACGACCATCACGCGTTCGACGCCGGCCAGCGCCTGCGCCATCGCGGCAGGCTGCAGCGGCGCGATCAGGCGCAGCACGATCACCCGCACCTCGACCCCCATGGCGGCGGCGCGGCGCGCGGCCTCGCGCACCGGCCCGGCGGCGGAACCGAAGGTGACGAGCGCCAGCGGCGCATCGCCTTCGATGTCGGCCCAGCGGCTGCCGTAGTCGTGCTGCGTGAGCTTGCGCAAGCGCTTTTCGAGTTGGCGCTTGTGGTCGGTGGCCTGGCTGCTCGGTACGCCGCTCTCGGCGTGCTCCAGGCCGTCGGCGGTGTAGGTGGTGCCCGGCGTGCCGGGGATGGCCATCGGCGAGACGCCGCTGGGCGTGTCGCCATAGCGCTTGTAGTTGGGGGTGTCGGCCTCGGCGACCAGGCGCCTGGCCTTCGGCGGCGGCAACTTCGGCGCGTCGACGATCGAACGGGACTGGCCCATGAACTGGTCGGACAGCACCAGCGCCGGCGACTGCAGCGCCTCGGCCAGTTCGACCGCCCATTGCGTGGTCTGGATGGTGTCGGAGATCGAGCTCGGCGCCAGCACCAGCCGCGGCGCATCGCCGTGCAGTCCGCCGACGGCGAAGGACAGGTCGCTCTGCTCGCTCTTGGCGGGAATGCCGGTCGAGGGGCCGCCGCGCATCACGTCCATCACCACGATCGGCACTTCGGCCGCGACCGCCAGGCCGAGGCCTTCGGTCATCAGCGACAGCCCCGGGCCCGCCGTCGCGGTGAAGGAGGGCACGCCGCCGAACGAGGCGCCGATGATCATGTTGATCGAGGCCAGTTCGTCTTCGGCCTGCAGCAGCGAGCCGCCGGCCTGCGTGAGCGCCGGCGCCATCCACTCCAGCACCTCGGTGGCCGGTGTGATCGGATAGGCGGCGACGAAGCGGATGCCGCCGCGGATCGCGCCGTAGCCGGCACCTTCATTGCCGCTGACCAGCCAGCGCCGGGCTTCCTGCTGCTGGAGCTTGCGCGGCTGCGGCGCGTGGCCGGAGGCGGCCGTCACGCCGGCACGCACCGCAGCCAGGTTGGCCTCCAGCGCCGCGGCGTTGCGCGTCCAGCCCTTGCGCACGGCGTCTTCGAGCGCCTGCACCGGCAGCCCCGCCATCGCCCCGGTGATGCCCAGGGCCAGCATGTTGATCCAGCTGCCGGGCAACTCCTTGGCCATCTTCTTCAGCGGCAGGGACAGCACGCGCGCGCCGCTGGCGGCGAACACTTCGGGGATCTCGCCGCCCTCGGCATCGCACACCAGCAGGCCGCCCGCGCGCAGCGGGATCTCGTCGGCGAAGCGGTGCACGTTCTGCCAGTCGATCGCGAGCATCACGTCGAAGGCGTCGTCGAGCGACTCGAGCTGCGAAGTCGCGAGCCGCACCAGGGCGGCCGCCTCGCCGCCGCGGATCTGCGGGCCCATGGTCTTCACCATCAGGCCGTACAGGCCGCTGCGCGCGGCTGCTTCGAGCAGCCAGTTGCCCGCGCTCATGACGCCGCTGCCGCCGCTGCCGGCGATGGCGATCGACACGCTGTCGAGCGCAGTGGCGGGGACGGGAGGGGCCGCGCCGAGCGGCCGGGTTTCGCTGATCAGGGACGCATCCACGCTGTCTGTCTCCTCTCGTGTCTATGGAACGGAGTAAACGGTCAGGGCCGCGGCGGGACCTTGAACCAGATCAAGGTTTCGCTTCGCGACGGCCCCCAGAATGCGCCAAATCGGCATTCGAGTACCTGTTTACCGTTTGTCGGCCGGCTCCCGCCCCGGCGCACCGCGGGTTAACCCGAATCGAGAGGAGACACAGATGAGCATCGACGCGTACCGCTGGCTGATGACGGCGCCGCAGGAGCCGATGGTGAAGCGCGAATTCCTGGCCACCGCCGGCCCGGGCGAGGTGGTGGTCGAAGTCTCCGGCTGCGGCGTGTGCCACACCGACCTCGGCTACTACTACGACGGCGTGCGCACCAACCAGCCGCTGCCGCTCGCGCTCGGCCACGAGATCAGCGGCTACGTGGTCGAAGCCGGCGCCGGTGCCGAGAGCTGGAAGGGCAAGGCGGTGATCGTGCCGGCGGTGCTGCCCTGCGGCGAGTGCGACCTCTGCCAGCGCGGCCTCACCACCATCTGCCGCGCGCAGAAGATGCCCGGCAACGACATCCAGGGCGGCTTCGCCTCGCACATCGTCGTGCCCGCGCGCGGCCTGTGCCTGGTCGACGAGCAGCGCCTCGCCAAGGCGGGCCTCAAGCTGTGGCAGGTGTCGGTGGTCGCCGATGCGCTCACCACGCCCTTCCAGGCGGTGCGCCGCGCGGGCGTGGCGCCCGGTGCGCTGGCGGTGGTGATCGGCGCCGGCGGCGTCGGCGGCTACTGCGTGCAGGTGGCGAACGCCTTCGGCGCCAAGGTGATGGCGATCGACGTCGACGAGCGCAAGCTCGAAGCGATCGCGAAATACGGCGCTGCGAAGACGCTCAACAGCCGCGGCCTCGATGCCAAGCAGGTGAAGCAGGCCGTGCAGGCCTTCGCCAAGGAACACGGCCTGCGCCCGACCGAATGGTTCATCTTCGAGTGCTCGGGCACCTCCGCCGGCCAGCAGGCCGCGTGGAACCTGCTGGTGCACGGCGCCACGCTCAGCGTGGTCGGCTTCACCATGGACAGGGTCGAAGTGCGCCTGTCGAACCTGATGGCCTTCGATGCCCGCGCCCTCGGCAACTGGGGCTGCCCACCCGAGCAATACCCCGCCGCGCTCGACCTGGTGCTGGCGGGCCAGGTGCAGGTCGCGCCCTTCGTCGAGGCGCACCCGCTGTCCGAGATCAACGCCATTTTCGGGGCGGTGCACCGCCACGAGATCCGCGCCCGCGTGGTGCTGCAACCGCGCTGAACAACCCCGAGGAGACACACCGAATGAACGCACCCGCCACGCCGATGCTGGAGTTCAAGAACCACGACCTGGCGCCGCAGCCGAAGACGCCCGGCGTGCGCTACGAGAAGCGGCCCGCGCGCCGGCCCGACGGCTCGGTCGCGCCGGGCCTCTACAACGCCTGGATCACGCTGGACAACCCGAGCCAGTACAACTCGTACACGACCGACATGGTCAAGGCCGTGATCCTGGCCTTCAAGGCGGCGTCCAACGCGCGCGACGTCAACTGCATCGTCTTCACCGGCGCCGGCGACAAGGCCTTCTGCACCGGCGGCAACACCAAGGAGTACGCCGAGTACTACGCCGGCCAGCCGCAGGAATACCGCCAGTACATGCGCCTGTTCAACGACATGGTCAGCACCATCCTGGCCGCCGACAAGCCGGTGATCTGCCGCGTCAACGGCATGCGCATCGGCGGCGGCCAGGAGATCGGCATGGCCTGCGACTTCACGGTGGCCCAGGACCTGGCGAAGTTCGGCCAGGCCGGGCCCAAGCACGGCTCGGCGCCGATCGGCGGCGCCACCGACTTCCTGCCCGTGATCGTCGGCGCCGAGCGCGCGATGGCCGCCTGCGTGCTGTGCGAGCCCTTCTCGGCCCACAAGGCCTACCAGATGGGGATGATCACCGACGTGGTGCCGGCCCTGAAGGTGGACGGCAAGTTCGTCGCCAACCCCCTGGTGGAGACCCAGCGCATGGTGGACGACTACGGCCGCAACGCCTTCGGCGAATTCAAGACCGGCGCCGCGGCCAAGGAAGGCAAGGCGCTGCTCGCCAAGGGCGAGGTGGACCTCTCGCTGCTGGACGAGAAGGTGGAGGATCTGTGCGCCAAGATCCTCATGACCTTCCCCGAGTGCACGCTCAAGACCATCGAGGAACTGCGCAAGCCCAAGCTGGCGGCCTGGAACGCCAACAAGGAGGACGCGCGCGACTGGCTGGCGCTGAACATGATGACGGAAGCGCGCTCCGGCTTCACGGCCTTCAACGAGGGACCGAAGGACGACCGCGAGGTCGACTTCGTGCTGCTGCGCCAGAAGCTCGCCGCCGGCCAGAGCTGGATCGGCGCGCTGCACGACGAGATCCAGCCCAAGGCGAAGAAGGCCTGAGATGGACAACGCCTCGCCCCTGAAGGCCTGGCTGGAGAAGGATGGCGCGCTGCTGCGCCTGCGCCTTTCCCGTCCCAAGGCCAACCTGGTCGATGCCGCGATGATCGCGGCGCTGCACGCGGCCCTGCTGCAGTACCGCCGCCACGTGATGCTGCGCGGCGTGCTGGTCGACGCCGAAGGCTCGCACTTCTCCTTCGGCGCCAGCGTGGAGGAGCACCTGCCCGAGCGCTGCGCCGCCATGCTCTCGTCGCTGCACGCCCTGCTGCTGGAGCTGCTGGAGTTCCCGGTGCCGGTGATGGTGGCGGTGCAGGGCCAGTGCCTGGGCGGCGGGCTCGAGCTGGCGCTGGCCTGCGGCCGCATCGTCGCCTCGCCCACCGCGCAGTTCGGCCAGCCCGAAATCAAGCTGGGCGTGTTCGCGCCCGCGGCCTCCGCGCTGCTGCCCTACCGCGTCAACCAGCCGGCCGCCGAGGACCTGCTGCTCACCGGCCGCTCGATCGGTGCCGAGGAGGCACTGCGCATCGGCCTGGTGCAGCAGGTCGCCGACGATCCCGCCGCCGCGGCCATCGGCTGGTTCGACCAGCACCTGGTCGGCAAGAGCGCAGCGGCACTCGCCTGCGCCACCGTCGCAGCCCGCGGCGTGATGCAGAAGGAAGTGCGCGCGCGGCTGGCGGAGCTGGAACGCCTGTACCTGGACTGGCTGATGCGCACCCACGACGCCAACGAAGGCCTGGCCGCCTTCCTCGAGAAGCGCCAGCCCGCCTGGACCCACCAATAGGAGCGCCGACATGACCCAAGGACTCAATCCCGTGCAGAAGATCGTCGAGCGCTGCCAGGCTCTCTTCGACGACCTCGACTTCAACGCCGTCAAGGAATGGAAGGCGGCCGCCCCGGGCCGCAAGGCGATCGGCTACATGCCCTGGTACGTGCCGCGCGAGCTGGTGCACGCCGCCGGTTTCCTGCCGGTCGGCATCATGGGCGGCGGCGACAACCTGGAGGTGATCCAGGGCGACGCCTACTACCAGAGCTACATCTGCCGCATCCCGCGCTCCACCATCGAGCTGGGGCTCACCGGCCGGCTCGACTGCCTGGACGGCATGCTGTTCCCCTCCATCTGCGACGTGATCCGCAACCTCTCGGGGATGTGGCAGATCCTGTTCCCGGACAAGTACGTGCGCTACTTCGACGTGCCGCAGAACTACCAGGACAACGTGGGCGGCAACTTCTACGTGCACGAGATGCAGGGCCTGCGCGACGACCTCGGCAAGCTGCGCGGCAGCCCCATCACCGACGCCGAGCTCAACGCCTCCATCCGTGTCTACAACGACAACAGTGCCGCGGTGCGCGAGCTGTACGCCTACCGGGCGCAGCAGCCGCAGCAGGCGCCCACCTCCGAGGTCTACCTGCTGGTGCGCGCCGGCATGGTGCTGCCGCCCGAGGAGCACACGAAGCTGGTTCGCGAATACATCCGCGAGACGGACAAGATCCCGCGCCCGAAGCGCGACAACGCCCGCGTGGTGGTGACCGGCTCGTTCTGCGAGCAGCCGCCGCTGTCGCTGATCAAGTCGCTGGAGATGGCCGGCTGCTACGTGGTCGACGACGACTACATGCTGGTCACGCGCTGGCTGCTGGACGAGGTGCCGAGCGACGGCGACCCGCTGCAGGAGCTGGCCAAGGCCTTCCTGCACCGCTCCGCCTCGATGCCGGCCAAGTACGACAACACGCGCGAGGAGAAGGGCGTGTTCCTGCTGAAGCAGGTGAAGAACCGCGGCGCCGAAGGCGTGGTGTTCGCCGCGCCGTCGTTCTGCGACCCGGCGCTGCTGGAGCGGCCGATGCTGCAGGACGTGCTGGCCAGGCACAAGGTTCCCTACACCGCCTTCAAGTACGCCGAGAACACGGGCCAGATGGCGCCCATCCGCGAGCAGGCCGGCACCTTCGCCGATTCGATCAAGCTTTGGAGCGACGCAGCATGAACAACCCGGTGATCCAGATGCCGGCTTCGAAGAAGCCGAAGCCCGTCGCCATCAAGGACGACGCGATGAACCTCCAGAAGGAGCTCATCAACGCCAACTACCACGACCTCGCGCACGCGCACGCGCAGGGCCGCAAGGTCGCCGCCACCTTCGTGCCCGGCAACCTGAACGAGCTCCTCATGTGCTTCGACCTGGCGCGCAGTCTGCCCGAGACCAACGCGCTGCAGAACGGCATGCGCAAGAAGTCGGGCAAGTTCATCATGGACGCCGAGCGCGACGGCCACTCCGAGGACGTCTGCACCTACGTCAAGGCGGACCTCGGCATGATGATGGGCGGCGAGATCGGGCCTACCGGCGAAGTGCTGCCGACGCCGGACATCCTGCTGCTCTCCTACACCGGCTGCTTCACGTTCATGAAGTGGTTCGAGCTGATCCGCCATCGCTACGGCTGCGAGACGGTGATGCTGCACGTCCCGTATCAGGGCGACGGCAAGATCGCGCCGAACATGCGCGACTACGTCGTCAAGCAGCTGAAGGAGAAGGTCATCCCGACGCTGGAGAAGGTCTCGGGCGTCAAGTTCGACATCGACCGCCTGCGCCAGTACATGAGGGAGTCGGCGAAGGCCGAGGACGACCTCGTGCAGGTGCTGCAGACGGCGAAGCAGCGGCCGAGCCCGATCGACGGCTACTTCGGCGCCGTCTACTACATCGGCCCCATCTTCACCGCCTTCCGCGGCACGACGGATGCTACGCGGTACCACCAGACCTTGAGAAACGAAATAGAGGAAAGGATCCGTGCGGGCAAAGGCCCCGTCACCCCGGAGGGCGACCACCCG
>NZ_DASSVG010000040.1:0-3518 GCF_035706265.1 Ramlibacter sp.
CCCAGGCCCAGGAAGGCGCGCGCGCTGGCGGTGAGCGAGCGGCCGATGATCAGGTTGATGCGGCCGCCGGCACGCACCTCGTCGAACAGCACGTCGGACTTGAGCGCGAAGCGGGCGGCGACCTTGCCGTCCTTCTCGATCGTGCCCTCGTAGGGGAAGATGTCGATCACGTCGCCCATCTCGAAGGCCGAGACGTCGACTTCGATCGGCAGGGCGCCGGAGTCTTCCTGCGTGTTGTAGAAGATCGGGGCGATCTTGCCGCCCAGCGTGACGCCGCCGAAGCGCTTGTTCGGCACGAAGGGGATGTCCTGGCCGGTCATCCAGATCACGCTGTTGGTGGCGGACTTGCGCGAGGAGCCGGTGCCGACCACGTCGCCGACGTAGGCGACCTGGTGGCCCTTGGTCTTGAGCTCCTCGATGAAGGCGATCGGGCCGCGCTTGCCCTCTTCTTCCGGCTTGAACGCCGCGCCGGGGCGCGAGTTCTTCAGCATCGCCATGGCGTGCAGCGGGATGTCGGGGCGCGACCAGGCGTCCGGCGCGGGCGAGAGGTCGTCGGTGTTGGTCTCGCCGGGCACCTTGAACACGGTGACCGTGATCTTCTGCGGCACTTCGGGACGCGAGGTGAACCACTCGGCGTCGGCCCAGGACTGGATCACTTCCTTGGCATACGCGTTGCCGGCCTTGGCCTTCTCCGCGACGTCGTGGAAGTAGTCGAACATCAGCAGCGTCTTCTTCAGGCCGTCGGCGGCGACCTGCGCGACCTGGATGTCGTCGAGCAGGTCGATCAGCGGCTTGACGTTGTAGCCGCCGACCATGGTGCCGAGCAGCTCGGTCGCCTTGGCCTTGCTGATGGCCGACACCGCGAGATCCCCATGCGCAACCGCGGCCAGGAAGCTGGCCTTGACCTTGGCGGCGTCGTCCACGCCCGGCGGCACGCGGTGCGTCAGCAGCTCCAGCAGGAAGGCTTCTTCCTTCGCCGGCGCCGACTTGATCAGCTCGATCAGTTCGGCAGTCTGCTTGGCCGTCAGCGGCAGCGGCGGGATGCCAAGCGCGGCGCGCTCGGCAACGTGTTCAACGTAGGCTTGCAACATGGGATCTCACTCTCCGGGATTAAGGGGTCATTTGCCCGCCTCCAGCAGGTTCACGGGCTTCATGTTCTTCGCGAAGTCCACCTGCTCGGGGCTCTGGCATTCGTCGGCAAGGCGCTTGCCTTCCTTCTGGTTCATCAGCATCGACTTGTTCCCGAGCTGCAGCCACAGGGCGCCGCGCGCGGGGTCTTCGAGGCGGATGGCGCCGGTGCGGCTTTCCACCGGGTGCATCACGTACTTGTAGATGCCGCGCGAGACGAAGAAGAAGCCTTCGCGCTTCATCGGCTTGATGCTGACCTTCTGGCCCAGCTCGCACTGGATCTCGCCGGTGTGCACGCGCTTGGCGATCTCGAGTTCCGCCGCCGAGAGCTTCTCGGACGGATCGGAATCCTCGGTGGGCGTGCGCTCCTCGATCGCCTGGCGCTTGGTCGCGGGCGGCACCTTCTTGACCGACACCGGCTTCTTGTTCGCCCGCGCCTTGTCGGCGGACGGTGCCCCGGTCTGCGCGATGGCGCCGGCGGCGAACAGGGCGGTGACGAGCGAGGCAATCAGCAACTTCATGGAGTCTCTCCGTAGGACTGGGAGCGCGCGAACCATTCGCGCGCTTCGTCGGGGAGCGGCCGCCCGGTCTGGTGGGCCCGTTCCAGGACCTGCCAGTAGTAGCGGTAGCTCGCCCTGTCCTCGAGTTTGCCGTCGAAGCTGATCGGTGCCCAACCCGCCTGCTCTGCAGCCTTCAGAAGTTGTGACGCCTTGTGTATTTCGTTTTTCGTAGGTGCGAACAATTCCACGATCGACCGGATCTGGTCGGGGTGGATGCTCCACATGCGTGTGTAACCGAACTCGTTGGCTGCGCGCGACGCCGCGGCGCGGAACGCCTCCCGGTCGCGGAACTCCGTGACCACCCCGTGCGAAGGCACTTTGCCGTGGGCATGGCAGGCCGAGGAGATCTCGAGCTTGGCGCGCACCACCAGCGGGTGCGTGAACTGGCCCTGCACGCCCATCCCTTCGGACGGGATCGCGCCGCCATGGGCCGAGACGAAGTCCATCAGGCCGAAGCTGAGGGACTGGATGCGCGGATGCGCAGCGATGTCGAAGGCGCGGTGCACCGCGGCGGGCGACTCGATCAGGCCCTGCAGCGGCAGCTGCGTGGCGCCGGCGGCATCGAGCGCACGCGCGGCGCGCTCCACGTCCTCCGGGCGCTCCACCTTGGGCAGCATGATGTGCACCAGGCGGTGGCCGGCCCGGCGGGCGATCGTCTCGATGTCGCTTTCGAACGCGGGATGGTCCACCGGATGCACGCGCACGGCGACGCGCGCATCGGGCTGCGCACCCAGCGCCAGTTCCACCACCAGCGCCGCGTGCTCCTTCTCGCCGCCCACCGGCGCGCCGTCCTCGCAATCGAGCGTGACGTCGAACACGCACGCGCCGAACTCCTGCGCCAGCTCCTGCTGCAGCTGCAGGCTCTTGCGCATGCGGGCCTCGACGCCGCTGTAGTGGTCGCACACCGGGATGGTGCCGGTGCGCGCCTGGGCACCGAGGAGGACGTCGCGGGGATGCACGTTGGGTTCAGCGTCGAGCGTTGGGCGTTGGGCGTGGAGAGAAGAGGACGCTGAACGCTGAACGCTCCACGCCCGACCTCTCTTACAGCAGGTGCGCCACGCCGGCCTGCTCTTCCTGCAGTTCCTTCAGCGTGACGTTGATGCGCTCCTGCGAGAAGGCGTCGATCTCCAGGCCTTCGACCAGCTTGTACTCGCCGTTCTGCGTGGTGACCGGGAAGCCGAAGATGACGTCCTTGGGGATGCCGTACTGGCCGTCCGAGGGGATGCCCATGGTGACCCACTCGCCGTTGGAGCCCAGGGCCCAGTCGCGCATGTGGTCGATCGCGGCGTTGGCGGCGGAAGCGGCGGACGACAGGCCGCGCGCCTCGATGATGGCGGCGCCGCGCTTGCCCACGGTGGGCAGGAACACGTTCTTGTTCCACTCCTGGTCATTGATCATGTCCTTGACCGGCTTGCCGTCGATGGTGGCGAAGCGGTAGTCGGCGTACATGGTCGGCGAGTGGTTGCCCCACACCGTGAGCTTCCTGATCGAGGCGACCGGCTTGCCCGTCTTGGCCGCGATCTGCGACAGCGCGCGGTTGTGGTCCAGGCGCAGCATGGCGGTGAAGTTCTTGCTGGGCAGGTCCGGGGCCGACTTCATGGCGATGTGGGCGTTGGTGTTGGCCGGGTTGCCCACCACCAGCACCTTCACGTTCTTCTTGGCGGCGGCGTTGAGCGCCTTGCCCTGGGCCGAGAAGATCTTCGCGTTCTCGAGCAGGAGGTCCTTGCGCTCCATGCCGGGGCCGCGCGGGCGGGCGCCGACCAGCAGGGCATAGTCCGCGTCTTTAAATGCTACTTCCGCCATGTCGGTGGCCACCACGCCCGCCAGCAA
>NZ_DASSVG010000041.1:0-12156 GCF_035706265.1 Ramlibacter sp.
TGTAGGAAGGTTCTGACAGCCGAGCCGGGCCGGACCGGACGCCCTGCCGGCGGCCAGCGCGCGGCCCCGTCCTACCGCTGGCTGCCGAGCCGGGCGGCACGATGGTTCCGATCCCAGGAGGTGCCATGAGCCGCAAGGACGAACACCGCGCGCCGGCCGGCCGCACGGAAACCGAGGAACGCCACGCAACCCCTTCGCCCGCGCGCGGCAACACCGTCACCGCGCAGGGCGAGACGCAGCAGCCCAAGGCGCAGATGCCGCACGAGCGCGACGAGTCCGCCGCCAGCCAGGCCAGCGAGGACCCGACGGCGCGCCGCATGGGCCGCATGGCGCACGACGACCTGATGGAAGGCCAGCAGGACACGAGCAAGTCGCAGGAGCTCGACGCGACCTACCACGAGATGCGCAAGGGCACCGACGCCAAGCCGACCGACAAGCCGAACCGCAACGAGCGGGGCAACTAGCCTTTCAGCTGCGCCCGCATCGCGTCGACCACGGCGCGGTAGTCCGGCTTGCCGAAGATCGCGCTGCCGGCCACGAAGGTGTCGGCGCCGGCGGCGGCGATGCGGGCGATGTTGTCCGCCTTGACGCCGCCATCCACTTCCAGCCGGATGTCGCGCCCGCTCGCATCGATGCGCTGGCGGGCCTGCTCGATCTTGCGCAGCGCCGATTCGATGAAGCCCTGGCCGCCGAAACCGGGGTTCACGCTCATCACCAGCACCAGGTCGATGTCGTCGATCACCCAGTCCAGCACGTCCAGCGGAGCGGCCGGATTGAACACCAGCCCCGCCTTGCAGCCGGCCGCCTTGATCGCCTGGATGCTGCGATGCACGTGCGTGGACGCATCCGGGTGGAAGCTGATGTAGTCGGCGCCGGCCTCGGCGAAGGCCTGCGCCAGCGCGTCCACCGGCTGCACCATCAGGTGCACGTCGATCGGCAACGGCGCGCCGGCGGCCGTCTTCGCGTGCGGCTTCAGCGCCGAACAGATCATCGGCCCGAAAGTGAGGTTCGGCACGTAGTGGTTGTCCATCACGTCGAAGTGGATCCAGTCGGCGCCGGCCGCGATCACGGCGCGCACCTCCTCGCCCAGGCGGGCGAAGTCGGCCGAGAGGATCGAGGGGGCGATGCGGAAGGTGCGCGTGCTCATGCCCTATTCTCGCCCAGCGTGCCGGCGCGGTCCGCGCGGCGCGGCGGGTTAGGATCGCGGCCATGCCTCGCTACGCCTTCCGGGTCGACGTGCAGCCCCGCTACCTGCCCGACCAGTCCGTGCCGGACCAGCGCGTCTGGACTTTCGCCTACACGATCACGATCACCAACACGGGCGAGATCGCGGCGCAGCTCATCTCGCGCCACTGGATCATCACCAACGAGCTCGGCGAAGTCGAGGAGGTCAAGGGCCTCGGCGTGGTCGGGCACCAGCCGCTGCTGAAGCCGGGCGAATCCTTCGAATACACCAGCGGCTGCCGGCTGCGCACCGCCAGCGGCAGCATGCGCGGCAGCTACTTCTGCGTGGCCGAGGACGGCGAGCGCTTCGACGTCGACATCCCGCTGTTCGTGCTGGACGATGGCAGCACGCAGCGCGTGCTGCACTGAGCGGAGGGGCGCAGATGGATCAGGTCATGGCCGCCTGGGCCGACTGGATGAAGCCTTCCGCGGGCCTGCCCACCGTGCAGTGGTCGCTGCTGCTGGCGCTGGCCGCCGCCGCCGGCCACCTGCTGCAGCGCTACTCGGGCCTGCCCAAGGTGGTGGGTTACTCGATCGTGGGCACGCTGGCCGGCCTGGCCGGCTTCTCCGGCGCGGCCTGGCCGCTGCAGGGGGTGGCGCTGTTCCTGCTGGAGCTGGGCGTGTCGCTGGTGCTGTTCGAGTCGGGTGGGCGCATCGCGCTGCGCTGGTTCCGCCACAACCCCATGGTGCTGGTGCAGAGCCTCACCGAGGCGCTGCTCACCGCGCTGGCCGTCTACCACGTGCTGCGCTGGCTGGACGTGCGGGCCAACGTCGCCGAAGGCCTGGCGCTGATCTCGATCGCCGCCTCGCCGGCGGTGCTGACGCGGGTGGTGCTCGACGCGCGGGCGGCCGGCGCGGTGACCGAGCGCGCGCTCACGCTCTCCACCCTCGGCGCCTTCTACGCGCTGACGCTGGTGAGCGCCCGGGCCGGCACGCTGCACCAGGAACAGACGGTGCTGGCGGCCACGCTCTATCCCGCCGCCGTGGTGCTGGGCGTCTCGTTCGTGGTGGGCGCGCTGCTGGCGCTGGCACTGCGCTCGGCGCTGCGCTTCATGAGCCCGACCAGCGAGAACACCTCGATCCTGCTGATCTCGCTGATCGCGGCCGGCACCGCCATCGCCGCCCACTTCGGCGGCTCCGCGCCGCTCGCCGCGCTGATCGGCGGCCTGATGCTCAAGCAGCTGAACCCGAAGCCCTGG
Organism: Ramlibacter sp.; assembly: GCF_035706265.1. Classification (GTDB taxonomy): domain Bacteria; phylum Pseudomonadota; class Gammaproteobacteria; order Burkholderiales; family Burkholderiaceae_C; genus Ramlibacter. The sequence continues at coordinate 2,424 of NZ_DASSVG010000041.1, forward strand.
GCCTGGACGCGCCAGTTCGGCACCGCGGCCTCGCTGCTGACGATGATGATGTTCGTGCTGGTCTCCGTCGTCGCGGCCAAGGCCGACTGGAACCCCGCGGTCGCAGGGCTGGTGGGCGCCGTGGTGTTCGCGCGCTTCTTCGCCAAGGTGTTCGGCGTCACGCTGGCCAACTTCGGCAGCGGCATCAACTGGCGGCAGGCGATGTGGACCGGCTGCTCGATGGGCCCGATGTCCTCCATCGCATTGCTGCTGGTCTCGCAGCTCATGGCCGCCTCGATGACGCTCGGCTCGCGCATCGCCAGCATCGCGCTGCCGGTGATCCTGATGATGGAGATCCTGGGCGCGATCGTCGCCACCTTCGCCATCTACCGTGCCGGCGAAGGCATCAAGCCCTGGGTGCCGCAGGGCGGCATGGCGGCCACCGGAGAACTGCGTGGCTAAGACGCTCGAGCAGCCGACGGCTGCCCCCCTGCCGGAGCTGGAACCCTTCCGCGAGTCGGCCTCGCTGTCGCTGGGCGTCGAGCTCGAGCTGCAGCTGGTCAACACGCACGACTACGATCTCTCCCCGTACTCGGCGGAGATGCTGCGCCTGATCGGCAAGATGCACCTGCCCGGCTCGGTGGTGCCGGAGATGACCTCCAGCATGATCGAGTGCTCCACCGGGGTGTGCCATTCGGCCAGCGAGGTGCTGGGCGAGCTCACCACGCTGCGCGATGCGCTGGTGCGCTGCGCCGACAAGCTGAACATCGCCTGCGTGGGCGGCGGCACCCACCCGTTCCAGCAGTGGCACGAGCAGCGCATCTACGACCGCCCGCGCTTCCGCCAGCTCTCGGAGCTGTACGGCTATCTGTCCAAGCAGTTCACGATCTTCGGCCAGCACGTGCACGTGGGCTGCCCCGACGCCGACAGCGCCCTGCTGATGCTGCACCGGATGTCGCGCTACATCCCGCACTTCATCGCGCTGTCGGCGAGCTCGCCCTTCGTGCAGGGACAGGACACGCAGTTCGATTCGGCGCGACTGAACTCGGTGTTCGCGTTCCCCATGTCGGGCCGCGCGCCCTTCACGCTCAAGTGGGACGAGTTCGCCAAGTTCTTCGCCAAGACCACCCGCACCGGGGTGATCAAGAGCATGAAGGACTTCTACTGGGACATCCGGCCGAAGCCCGAGTACGGCACGATCGAGATCCGCGTCTTCGACACGCCGCTGACCATCGAGCGCGCCGCCGCGCTCGCGGGCTTCGTGCAGTCGCTGGCCGGCTGGTTCCTGCACGCGCAGCCCTTCGTGCCGCAGGAAGACGACTACATGGTCTACACCTACAACCGCTTCCAGGCCTGCCGCTTCGGGCTGGACGCGGTGTACGTCGACCCGCCCACCGGCGAGCACATGCCGCTGCGCGAGCACATCCTGCGCACGCTGGAACAGGTGGCGCCGCACGCGTCGGCGCTCGGCGCCGGGGCGGCGATCGACATGCTCGCGCAGTCCACCGAGCAGGGCGCCAACGACGCGCGCTGGCTGCGCGACACCCAGGCGCGCGAGCGCCTGCTCGGCGAGATGGTGCGGCAGGCGGCGGAGCGCTTCCGGGGCCGCAGCGTCGACGGGTAAGCTCGGCCCATGGGTGAATTCGAGCTGATCGCGCGCTTCTTCGAACGGCCCGTGCGGCGCAGCCCGCTGGGCGTCGGCGACGACTGCGCGCTGCTGCAGCCCGCACTCGGCATGCAGCTGGCCGTCTCCACCGACCTGCTGGTGGAAGGCCGGCACTTCCTGTCCACGGTGGATCCGCAGCGGCTCGGCCACAAGGCGCTGGCGGTCAACCTGAGCGACCTCGCCGCCTGCGGCGCGCAGCCGCTGGCCTTCACCCTGTCGCTCGCCCTGCCGCACGTCGAGGAGGCCTGGCTCGCCGGCTTCGCGCAGGGCCTGTTCGCGCTCGCGGATGCCCACGGCTGCGAGCTGGTGGGCGGCGACACCACGCGCGGCCCGCTGGCGATCAACGTCACGGTGTTCGGCGAGGTGCCCGCAGGCCAGGCGCTGCTGCGCTCGGGCGCGCGCCCGGGCGACGACGTCTGGGTGAGCGGCAGCCTGGGCGATGCGCGTCTTGCGCTGGAGGCCTTCCGCGGCACGGTGTCGCTGCCGCAGGAGGTGTTCGAGGCCGCGCGGCAGCGGCTGGAACGGCCCGAGCCGCGCGTTGCGCTGGGCCTCGCCTTGCGCGGCATCGCCAGCGCCGCCATCGACGTGAGCGACGGCCTCGCCGGCGACCTCGGCCACGTGCTGCGCCGCTCCGGCGTCGGCGCCACGCTGGCGCTCGCCAGCGCGCCGCAACTGCTCGCCGCCGCCCGCAGCGGCCTGCAGCTGGCGCCGCAGATGGTGGAGCAACTGGTGTTCGCCGGCGGCGACGACTACGAACTCGCCTTCACCGCGCCGGCCTCGGCGCGCGATGCAGTGCAGTCGGCGGCGCAGCGCACCGCCACGCCGGTCACGCAGGTCGGCCGCATCGAGGCCGCGCCCGGCCTGCGGCTGCTCGACGCTGCCGGCCAGCCGATAGCGCGCAGCTTCGGCGGCTTCGACCACTTCGGCGCCAGCTGACTGCAAGCATCGCAGTCAGCCAACTGCAAGCTCCGGGGTAATCCCGCTCGGGTCTTCCCCGGGGCTCACCCGTTTGGGCGATGGCGCTGCCCCTCTTTCTGACCAGACTGCGCGCAGATACAACTACAACGACGCAGGGAATGGCCACCATGCAGCCAGAGTGCGCTGCTCCGCCTTTCATGGGAGCGGTCCCTTCACACCGCCCCACCGCCGTCGTCGCGCGCCGTGCCCCGGCGTCCCGACGCGATGCCTGAACGCACCCCGCCGGTTGCCAGGGATCCCAAGCTGCTGGAAGTGATCCACGGCGTGCAGGCCGTGGCGCACGCGGCGCTGGCCGCGCTGGAGCGGCTGAACTACGGCGTGCTGCTGCTGGGCCCCGATGGCGAGCTGCGCCACGCCAACCGGCGCGCCGAGGAGATCGCGCGCCGCACCCGGGCCTACTCCGCCGCGGGTTCGGGCCGGCTGCAGTTCGCGGCAGCAGCGCTGTCCACCAAGCTGCACAAGGCGGTGCAGGCGGCGGCCCAGGGTGGCACGGCACGCGAGCTTGCCGGCACACCGTTGCGCCTGCGCGGCATCACCGGCAGCGAGGTGCACGCCTTCGTGCTGCCGGTGCCCGCCGGCCCGCAGCCGATCGAGAATGCAGTGGTCGCCATGATGTTCGTCGCCGACCCCGAGTGCCCGCTGCCCAACTTCCCCGCCAAGCTGCGCCAGATCTACCACCTGAGCCCCACCGAGGCCCAATTGGCCGAAGCGCTGGTCAACGGCCGCTCGCTCAAGCAGTTCGCCGTGGAACGCGGCACCAGCCTGAACACCGTGCGCACGCAGCTGCGTTCGCTGGCGGCCAAGGTGGGCGCCAAGCGGCAGGTGGACGTGGTGCGCTGCATCCTCACCGGCCCCGCCGTACTGGATTTGTGAGGGCGGCGGCGCTCCTGCTGGCTGCGCTGCTGTTCGCCGTGCCCGCGCAGGCCGGCCCGAGTTTCCGCGGCGAGGTCACGCACGTCACCGACGGCGACACGCTGTGGGTGCGGCCGCAGCAAGGCGGCGCCCCGGTGCAGATCCGGCTGCTGGATCTCGACGCGCCGGAAGGCTGCCAGGCCCACGGACCGCGGGCGAAGCAGGCGCTGCGCGAGCGCGTGCTGCACCAGCGCGTGCAGGTGCGGCCCCAAGGCCTGGACGATTACGGCCGCCAGCTCGCGCGCGTGCGCCACCGGCGCGAGGACGTCGGGGCCTGGCTGGTGCGCGAGGGCCATGCCTGGTCGATGACGTTCCGCGGCAAGCCGGGGCCGTATGCGCCGCTGGAGGCGCAGGCCCGCCGCGAACGCCGCGGCCTGTGGGCGCGTCCGGGCGCGCTCGATCCGCGCAGCTTCCGCCAGCGCCACGGCCGCTGCGAGTAGCCGGCGTCGCGGAGGCCCCCCGCCGAGCGACTACCATCCGCGGGTGATGCCTTCCGCTCCCCTGGCCGAGTCCGATCCCCTGCCGCCGCGGCGGCCCGACGCCGCCTTCCTGCTGTCGCACCCCGCGCACCTCGTCGCGCTCGGCTTCGGGGCCGGGCTGGCGCGGGTGGCGCCGGGCACCTTCGGCACCCTGTGGGCCTGGCTCGCCTTCCTGGCGTTGCAGCACTGGCTGGAGCCGGGCCAGATCGGCGAGCTGATCGCGCTCTCGCTGCCGCTCGGCTGGTGGGCCTGCAGCGTGACGGCGCGCCACCTGGGCTCGCCCGATCCCTCCTCCATCGTCTGGGACGAGATCGCCTGCTTCTGGATCGTGCTGTGGCTGCTGATGCCGGCCGGCTGGATCGCCCAGCTCTCGGCCTTCCTGCTGTTCCGCCTGTTCGACACCTGGAAGCCCGGCCCCATGGGCTGGGCCGACCGGCGCTTCAAGGGCAGCGGCTGGCGCGGCGGCTTCGGCATCATGATCGACGACCTGGTGGCCGCCTTCTGCACCCTCCTCGTGCTGGCGCTGTGGAGGACGCTGTGGTGAGCGAAGCGCCCATCGCCGCCCTCTGCGAGCAGCTCGCGCAGGCGCTGCTGGCGCGCGGCTGGATGCTCGCCACGGCCGAGAGCTGCACCGGCGGGATGATCGCCGCCGCCTGCACCGACCTGGCCGGATCCAGCCAGTGGTTCGAGCGCGGCTTCGTCAGCTATTCCAACGAGGCCAAGCAGGAGCTGCTGGGCGTGGACCCGGCCCTGATCGCGCAGCACGGCGCCGTCAGCGAAGTGGTGGTCCGGGCCATGGCCTTCGGCGCCGTGCGCCATTCGTACGCGCAGGTGGGGGTGGCGGTGACGGGGATTGCGGGACCCAGTGGGGGAAATCCCCAAAAACCGGTGGGGACGGTGTGGTTCGGGTTCCAGGTCGACGGCCGACTGACCAGCGAGCTGCGCCACTTCGACGGCGACCGCGCCGCCGTGCGCACCGCCACGGTGCGGCACGCGCTGCAACGGCTGCTGGAGCTGCTGTAGCCTTCGTGCAGGCCGCCTCCCGTAGGCTGGCGGTGAGCGCAGCCAACCCCGGCGACGGCGTCAGTTGCGCGAGCCGGCCCTCACCGCCGCCCGATGGTTCGCCCGCACGCGCCGGTTCACCAGCCGCGGCAGCAGCACGCTGCGGCGCAGGCCTTCGGCGGCGCTGGCCTGGGTCGACTTCATGTCGTGGCCGAGGTTGGCGAGTTCCTCGTCGATTTCCTGGATCCGGTCGCTCCAGCGCCCCGTCTGCATCTGGTCCATGGCGAGGACCATGCGCAGCGCGAGCAGGTTGCGCACCAGCCTGGCGTCGCGTTCTTCGTTGGGGTTGAGGGTGGCGGGGGTCACGTTGGTGTTGCTATCTATGGACTACACACAAGCATGACACGTGCCCGCGATCCCGGCTGTCAGAGCGCAGCGGTTGTCACATCGGCTTACGCCTACTACGGACGTAGTACGGAAGCCCGCTGCTACGAGGCCCAGCGGGCGCAGGCCTCGACGTCCAGCTTCTGCAGGTGCTTCCTCAGCCGCAGCACCTCCCGGTCCTTGGACAGCAGGGTGCAGCGATGCGCGACGGCCAGGTCGATGAACTTCTGGTCGTCGGGGTCGCGGCAGCTCACGCTGGCGGGGCCCGGCGGCTCCACCAGCCGGGCATGGCGGTCGAAGTCCGCCAGCACGGCCTCCTCGCTGCCTCGTTGCGCGCTCACGCGGCCGGCCAGCTGGGGGTAGCGCAGCACGCGCGCCAGCTCCTCGCGCATGGCGGCGGTGGCGAGCCAGCGCAGTTCGCCGGCGCGCAGGCGCTCGAACAAGGGCTGCACCTGCGGGTCGTCGAAGACCAGCAGATCCAGCACGATGTTGGTGTCAAGAACCAGCTGCATCGCGCTCGCGCGCCGAGCCGGCGACCATGTCGAAGCGGAATAGCCGGCATTCGATTGGGCCGTTCCACATCGGGATGCGGCGCGACTCCTTCAGCCGCATGCGGCCCGGCAGCTTCGCGTCGGGCGACAGCACCCAGGCCGTCCAGCCGGCGTAGTGGCGCTTCCAGTGCGTGGCCAGCTGGGCGAAGAAGTCGCCGGCCTGTTCCATCTGCGCGCGCTCGCGGCCGCCCCGGCCGGCGCCCGCCACCCCCGCGGCCTCGATGCGCTCGCCGTAAGGCGGATTGAGCAGCAGCAGGCCCGGCGTCTCGGTCGGCGGCATGCGCTGCAGCGCGTCGCCGCCGCGCAGTTGCAGCGCCTCGGCGACGCCGGCGCGCTGGGCGTTGCGCTGCGCGAAATCGACCATGCGGAAAGCGACGTCGCTGCCGAACACCGCCGCGCTCGGCGCGCGCCGCGCGGCCTGCGCCTGCGCCTTGAGCGCCACCCAGTCGGCGGCCACGTGCGGACGCAGCCGCTCGAAACCGAAGCGGCGCAGCAGCCCCGGCGCGATGTTGCAGGCCACCTGGGCCGCCTCGATGGCGATGGTTCCGCTGCCGCAGCACGGGTCGTACAGGGGCAGTGTGGCGTCCCAGCCGCTGGCGGCGAGCATGGCCGCGGCCAGGGTCTCCTTCAGCGGCGCCTCGCCCTTGTCCTCGCGCCAGCCGCGCTTGAAGAGCGGCTCGCCCGAGGTGTCGATGTAGAGCGTGACGCTCTCGGCCGCGAGGTGGGCGAAGATGCGCACGGCCGGGCGCTGGGTGTCGACGTCCGGCCGCACGCCGCCGCGGTTGCGGAAGCGGTCGGCCACCGCGTCCTTGATGCGCAGCGCCGCGAAGTTGAGGCTCTTGAGCGGGCTGTGCTGCGCGGTGAGTTCGATCTTGAAGGTCTCCCTGGGGCCGAACCATTCTTCCCAGGCGACGGCGGAAGCGGCCTCGTAGAGATCCTGTTCGCTGCGGTAGGGACGGTGGGCGAGCTGGAGCAGGACGCGCTGGGCGAGGCGGCTGTGGAGGTTGAGTTGCATGACCTCCGGCCAGCCGGCGGTCAGTTGCGCGCCGCCGCGGGCGGTGCGGAGGTCGGAGCGCCCCCACCCCTGCCCTCCCCCAGCGGGGGAGCGAGAAAAACCGAGGATGCGGGCGACTTCGGTCTCGAGGTACGACTCGACGCCTCCCGCGCAGGGGAGGAACAATGGGAAATTGGAAGCCTCCCCCAGGCTAGTCCGCTGCGCGTCCTTCGCCTCCCCCCTCCGCAGGCGGAGGGGGCCCGCGCCTTCGGGCGGCCGTGCGGCGCTCGCAGTCACAGGGCCTTGCGCAGGTTGGCGGGCGCGATGCGCAGCGCCTCGCGGTACTTGGCCACGGTGCGGCGGGCGCACTCGATGCCCTGCTCCTTCAGCATCTCGGAGATCTGGCTGTCCGACAGCGGCTTCTTGGCGTTCTCGGCCGCCACGAACTGCTTGATCAGCGCCCGCACCGCGGTGCTGGAGGCGTTGCCGCCGGTCTCGGTGCCCAGCGCCGAGCCGAAGAAGTACTTCAGCTCGAAGGTGCCGAAGGGCGTGGCCATGTACTTGGCGGTGGTCACGCGCGAAATGGTGGATTCGTGCAGGCCCAGTTCGTCGGCGATCTCGCGCAGCACCAGCGGCCGCATCGCGAGCTCGCCGTGGATGAAGAAGTTGCGCTGCCGCTCCACGATGGCGGTGGAGACGCGCAGGATGGTGTCGAAGCGCTGCTGGATGTTCTTGATGAACCAGCGTGCCTCCTGCAGGCGCTGCTGCAGGGCCTGGTGGCCCTCGCCCTTGTGCGCCTTGAGCGCGCCGGCATAGACGTCGTGCACGCGCAGCCGCGGCATCACGTCGGGGTTCAGCTGCACCCGGAAGCTGGCGCGCGAGCCGCGCCCGACCTGGGTGACGATCACGTCGGGGATGACGATGTTGCGCTCGACGTCGACGAAGCGGCGGCCCGGCTTGGGCTCCAGCCGCGTGATCAGCGAGATGGCCGAACGCACGTTCGCCTCCGGCTCGCCGCAGATCTGCGACAGCCGCTTCACGTCGCGCTTGGCCAGCAGGTCGATCGGCTGCTGGCAGATCTTCAGCGCCGCGGCGCAGGCCGCGATGTCCTCGTCCTCCTCGTCCTGCTGCATGGCCTTGAGCTGCAGCGTCAGGCATTCGGCGAGGTTGCGCGCGCCCACCCCCGGCGGCTCCAGCGTCTGCAGCAGGCGCAGCGCCACCGTGAAGCGGTGCACCAGCTCCTCCTGCTGCTCCAGGTCGTCCGGGGCCAGGGCGGCGGCCAGTTCCTCCAGCGGTTCCTCGAGGTAGCCGTCGTCGTTGAGCGACTCGATCAGGAAGCGCAGCGCCATCTGGTCTTCCTCGCCCAGGCGCAGCGCCAGCGCCTGGCGGTGCAGCCAGGACTGCAGCGATTCGTTGCCGCGGGCGAGCTCGGTGGCGTCCACCTCGTCGTCCTCGCCCAGGTTGTTGCGCTTGGCGGCCGGCGCCTCGCCGCCCCATTCGCCGTCGTCGGGCACCGTCTCGGTGCTGCCGTCGCCTTCCCAGCTCGGCTCGCTCTCGCCGCCGGCGAAGTCGCCGCTGTCGCCCTCGGTTTCCGCGGAAGAGGACGTGGTCGATGCGCTCGCCGTGTCCTGCGGCCCGAGCGAGCCTTCGAAGCCGGTTTCGGCTTCGTCGGCGGCGGGCCGCTGGTCCGCCACCGGGATGCCGAAATCCTCGCCGCCCTCTTCGGCCTGCACCTCGAGGAACGGGTTCTCGTCCAGCATCTGCTGGATCTCCTGTCCCAGCTCCAGCGTGGACAGTTGCAGCAGCCGGATCGACTGCTGCAGTTGCGGTGTCAGCGCCAGGTGCTGCGAGACACGCAGCGCCAATCCCTGCTTCATTTCTCCCCTGCTCCCCTACATGCGGAAATGTTCGCCGAGGTACACCCGGCGCACGTCCGCGTTGTTCACGATATCGGCCGGCGTGCCCTGGGCCAGCACCTGGCCTTCGCTGATGATGTACGCGTGGTCGCAGATGCCGAGCGTTTCGCGGACGTTGTGGTCCGTGATCAGCACGCCGATGCCACGCGACTTCAGGAAGCCAATGATGCGCTGGATCTCGATCACCGCAATCGGGTCGATTCCGGCAAACGGCTCATCGAGCAGGATGAACCGCGGCTGGGTGGCCAGCGCGCGGGCGATTTCCACCCGGCGCCGCTCGCCGCCCGAGAGCGCCGGCGCCGGCGAATCGCGCAGGTGGTCCACCCGCAGGTCCTGCAGCAGGCCGGTGAGGCGGCGCTCGATCTCGGCCGAGGCGAGCGGCTTGCCGTCCGGCCCGCGCTGCAGTTCCAGTACCGCGCGCACGTTTTCGGCGACATTCAGCTTGCGGAAGATGGAGGCTTCCTGCGGCAGGTAGGACAGTCCCAGGCGCGAGCGGCGGTGGATCGGCATGTGCTCCACCGAGCGGCCGTCGATGGAGATCTCGCCGCCGTCGGCGCGCACCAGGCCGACGATCATGTAGAAGGAGGTGGTCTTGCCGGCGCCGTTGGGCCCGAGCAGGCCCACCACCTCGCCGTTGTCGACCGCCAGCGACACGTCCCGCACCACGAGGCGGCCGCCGTAGGACTTCCGCAGGTGGCGCGCCTCGAGGCGGCTGGCCACGGCGACGCCCGCGGGGGCCTGGACGGTCTCGGCGTCGCCCATCAGCGCGTCTCCGGCGGCAGGGTGGGCTCGGCGCGCAGGCGGGCCGAGGCGGGCGGCTGCGGCGCCGCCAGGGTGGCGCTGGCGCGCGGGCCCGACGCGGCGCCGGCGGG
>NZ_DASSVG010000042.1:0-4343 GCF_035706265.1 Ramlibacter sp.
AGGCTGCGGACCTTTTCCACCAGGCGCTGCTGCACGCTGGGCGAGACGAACTGGTGGACCTCGCCGCCGAGGACGGCGATCTCGCGCACGAAGGTGCTGGAGATGAACTGGTACTTGTCGCTCGGGGTCAGGAACACCGTCTCCACTTCCGGCATCAGGTGGCGGTTCATGCCGGCGAGCTGGAATTCGTAGTCGAAGTCGGTGACCGCGCGCACGCCCCGCACCATGGCCTTGCCGCCGCGTGCCACGACGAAGTCGCGCACCAGGCCGCTGAAGCCTTCCACCGTCACCTGCGGGTATTGCGCCAGCGCCTCGCGGGCCATGTCGATGCGCTCCTGCATCGTGAAGAGCGACTTCTTGTGGTGGCCCGCCGCCACGGCGACGATCAGGCGGCCGAACAGCTGGCAGGCCCGCTGCACCACGTCTTCGTGGCCCAGCGTCATGGGGTCGAAGGTGCCGGGATAGACGGCGAGGACGTCGGTGGCCATTGGAATCTCCTGGACGCCGGCGGCGCCGGCACGCGCTTTGCGCCGGATTATGCAGTGCGGCGCAGCAGGTGCCCGTGGACGGCGCCGGCCTTCAGGTGCCGCAGCGCCTCCAGCCCGTGACGCGCAAGGGCCTCGCCTTGCCAGAGGCTGGGCGCTTCGAGGTAGATGAAGCCGTTCGGCGCCAGCGCGGGCAGCGCCGCCGCGAGCGCCTTGTCGAACAGGTCGGCCTCGAAGGGCGGATCGAGGAACACGAGGTCGGTGCCGCCGGCGGGCAGGCTTGCGAGCACCGTCAGCGCGTTGCCCCGCTGCACCCGCACGTTGCCCGCATCCAGGCGCTTCACCACGGCACGCAGGGCATCGACCAGCCCGCCGTCGGCCTCCACCAGCAGCACGTCGGCCGCGCCGCGCGAGGCCGCCTCGAGCCCCAGCGCGCCGCTGCCGGCGAAGGCGTCGACGCAGCGCCAGCCCGCCAGGTCCTGCCCCAGCCAGTTGAACAGCGTCTCGCGCACGCGGTCCGGCGTCGGCCGCAGGCCGGGGCGCTCGGGCACATCCAGCTTGGTGCGCTTCCACTGGCCGCCGATGATGCGGACCTGGTTCGGAAGGCTGCGGCGGGCGGGGGACTGGGCGGGTCGGGGCATGCGGGGCGGCGGCTCAAAAAAAAGGGCACGGCCCTGCGGCCGTGCCCGACTCTCTCCCTGTGAAACTCTCTCGCGTGCTCGCAAGAAATGCGTGACAGCGCCATCGAATTGTTGAGGCTCTTGCAAAGTGCTGCACGCGATCCCCTGTCAAGATTGACAGGTGCGCAAGGGCTCCAGGGGCTTCACTGTCGGGCCGACGCCACGCCGGCGCCACCTACGACCACCGTCACCATGCGATCGGGCTGCACCTTGCGCGCGAAGGCGGCCTTCACGTCGGCGGCGGTGACCTTCTCCACCTGCCTGGTCCAGGTGTCCAGGTAATCGAGCGGCAGGTCGTACCAGGCGATGTTGGCCAGGTTGTCCACCAGCTTGCGGTTGCTGTCGATGCGCAGGGCGAAGCCGCCGATCATGAAGTCCTTGGCCGCCTTGAGTTCGGCCTCGGTGGGGCCTTCGGCCACGAAGCGGCGCAGCACGTCGCGCGAGACCTGCACCGCCTGCGCGGCCTGGTCGGGGCGGGTCTGCAGGCCCATGGTGAACGCGCCGGCGTGCAGGCCGGGCGCGAAGTAGCTGTAGACGCTGTAGCTCAGGCCGCGCTTCTGCCGCACTTCCTCCGACAGGCGCGAGACGAAGCCGCCGCCGCCCAGGATGTAGTTGCCCACCAGCAGCGGGAAGTAGTCGGGGTCGGAGCGCTTGTAGCCCGGCTGGCCGATCAGCACGTGGGCCTGGGCCGAGGCGAAGGGGATGTTGCGCTCGGCGGGGGCGCTGAGCGCCGGCACTTCCGCGACCGGCGGCAGCGGTTCGCAGCGGCCCGCGGGCAGGCGCGACAGCAGCGTGGTCGCGATCTGGTCGGCCTGCTCCCGCTTGACGGCGCCGACGATGCTCACTTTCGCGCGGCAAGGCAGGATCGCCGCGTAGAAGTTGCGCATGTCCTGCACCGAGATGCGACCGAGCGATTCCTCGTTGGTGTCGTAGCCGTAGGGATGGCCGCCGTAGACCGCGGTACCGAAGGCGCGCGCGGCCACCGTGCCGGGCCGCGTGTTCGATTCGCGGATGGCGGCCACCAGGCGCTGGCGCTCGCGCTGCCAGATGTTGTCGGGGAAGGAGGGCTCGCCCAGTTCGCGCGCGGCCAGCTTCACGGCCTTGTCCAGGAGGTCCGGATAGGTCAGCGAGCGCAGCGAAAAGCTCATGCGGTCCATGCTCGCCCCGCCGCCGAAGGAGGCGCCGAGGTCGGCCCAGGCTTCACCGAGCTGGTTCTCGTCCAGCGCCGGCTCGCCGTTGCGCGCCGCGATGCCCTTGGAGGTCATCTCCGCGGTCACGCCGGCCAGGCCCGCCTTGTCGGCGGGGTCGCGCCGGTCGCCGGCGTCGAAGTCGATCTCGACGTCCACCATCGGCAGGCTGGGGCTCTCGATCAGCCAGACCTGGGCACCACTGGGTTGCTGCCATTTCTGGATCGGCAGGGCGGCCGAAGCCGGGGCGACGAAGCTGCAGGCGAGCAGGCCGACGAGCGCGCCGCGCGCCAGGAAAGTCGTGAAATGCATGGAATCCTCTCGTGGGCTGGTGGTGTGCTGCGCGAACCGCAGGCTGGTGGTGAGCCTTGCGAACCCCAGCATCTCAGTGGCGAAGCGGAACCGCCGGCGTGCGCGGCTTGCGATTGGGATCGACCGGCAGGGGCCGCAGGATGCCCACGGTGAGCTGGTCGTCGCCGAAATAGCGCGCGGCCACCGACTTCACCTGCTCCGGCGTCACCTCGCGCAGGCGCGCCATCAGGCGTTCGTCGGCGTCGATGGGCATGCCCATCACCCACGCACCTCCGAGCTCGCGCGCCTGGTTCATCACCGAGTCCAGCTTGTAGATCTCGCCGGCGATCCAGCGCGTCTTGACGCGCTGCAGTTCGGCCTCGCTCACGCCTTCGCGCGCCACCCGCGCCACCTGTTCGCGCAGCGCCTTCTCCACCTGCTCCGGCGTCTTGCCGGCCGCCGGCACGCCGGCCAGCGTGAAGAGCTGCGGCCCGCGGCCCCACAGGCCGTTGCCGGCATCGACGCTGTCGGCCACGCGGTCCGGCCCTTGCGTCAGCGCACGGTCCAGGCGCGCGCCTTCGTAGCCATCGAGCACGCCGGAGAGCACGGTGAGCGCCAGCGCGTCGTCGTTGGCGGGCGTGCGCTCGAAGGAGGTGAGCTGCGGCACCTTGAAGGCCAGCGCCACGTACGACTGCTCCGCCGGCGCCTTGAATTCGACCCGGCGGATGCCGTGCTGCGGCGGCTCCGTGCGCGGCTTGCGCGCCGGCACCGGCTTGGCCGGGATGCTGCCGTAGTACTTGTCGACCAGGGTGCGGACCTTGGCCGGGTCGACGTCGCCGGCGATGATCACCGCCGCATTGGCCGGCACGTACCAGCGGCGCCAGAATTCGCGCGCATCGGCCGGCGTCATCGCCTCCAGGTCGCTCATCCAGCCCACCACGGGGCGGCGGTAGGGCGACTCGGTGTAGGCCACCGCGCTCAGCTGCTCGTACAGCAGGCCGCGCGGGTTGTCCTCGGTGCGGGAGCGACGCTCCTCCTTCACAACTTCGAGCTCGCGCTTGAATTCGTCGTCCGGCCACTGGTTGTGGGCGAAGCGGTCGGATTCCAGCTTGATCACGTCTTCCAGCCGGTTGGCCGGGATCTGCTGGAAGTAGCCGGTCTGGTCGCGGGTGGTGAAGGCGTTCTCGCGGCCGCCCAGGGCAGCGACCTTGCGCGAGAACTCGCCGGGGCCGGTGGTGGGCGTGCCCTTGAACATCATGTGTTCCAGCACGTGGGCGACGCCGGTGGTGCCGTCGACCTCGTCCATCGCGCCCACGCGCAGGTAGACCATGTGGACGGCGGTGGGCGCACGCCGGTCCGGCTTGATGATCACGGTCATGCCGTTGGCCAGCTGGTACTGGACCGGCTTCTCCTGGGCCGGCGCGGGCCCGGAGATCTGGCCGTGCGCGGCCGGAAGCAGCGCCAGCGGCAGCGCGGCCGCCAGCGGGAGGATCAGGGAGCGCAGGTGTCGTTTCATAGAATCGTGTGATTCTAGAAACCTCTCCGATGTTCAGCTTCTTCCGGAAAAAGCCGCCCGCCACGCCGGCGCCCCCTGCCGCGCCCGCACCCGCCCCGGCGGCCGAACCGGCCCCGGTGTCTGCCGCCGTCCCTGCGGCCGCCGCGTCTGCCGGGGCGGCCGCTCCCCCCACCGCGGCACCAGC
>NZ_DASSVG010000043.1:0-14041 GCF_035706265.1 Ramlibacter sp.
GGCAGCATCAGCGTGACCAGCGACAGCTTGGCGAACTCGGGCTCGAACTGGTCGATGATGCGCTGCGGCTCGGGGCACAGGGCCGTGTCGGCCATCACGCCGAACTGCACGCTGCCGCCGTAGCTGAGGATCGAGACGCCCAGGCCGATGTCGCCCGACTGCGGCACCCAGAACATGATCTGCTCGATGCCCGCGCCCAGGAAGGCGAGCTTGCCCCGCGGGCCCGGCACGTTGGTCATCACCGCCGTGGTCTTGCTGCGGAACAGGTCCATGATCGCGTCCTGCGCCGGCTTGATCATCAGCCCCGCCAGCGCCAGCACCGCGAAGGCGAGCAGCGGCTGGGTGCTGCCCTTGAGCGCGTCCATGCGCCGGCGCACCTCGTAGACCCGCTCGATCGGGTTCTCCATGCCCACCGGCAGCACCAGCGGCGCCAGGCCGAAGTGGTTGCCCAGGCCGTGCGCCTCCTCGGGCGGCCGCAGGTTGACGGGCACCATCGCGCGGATCTCCAGGCCGGCGACCTCGTCGCCCTGCGCTTTCAGGTATTGCCCGATCGCACCCGCCACGCAGCTCAGGAGCACGTCGTTCACCGAGCAGTTGAGCGCCTTGCCGATCGCCTTCACTTCCGCCAGCGGCAGTGGCGGGCACCAGGCCACGCGCTTGCGGCCGGCGGGCTTGCCTTTCAGGCGCGTGGGCGAGTCGTCGGGCATCAGCAGCAGGGCCGCGGCGTCGCCCAGGAGCTGCCAGGCGCCCTGCGCGAGATCGAGCGAGCCGTGCAGGCCGCGGGCCGGCTGCCGCAGCAGGTGCAGCGAGCGCACGGCGCCGTCGCCCGCCGCCTCCAGCGCCTTCAGCACCATGGCCGCGACCGGCTTCACCAGGCTTTCGGCCAGCCACGCCTCGGCGCCGTCCGGCGTGCCGCGCGCCTTGTTGGCCGGTGGCGGCTCGCCGCCGTCCACGAGCGAGAGCGTCACGCGAATCAGGGCGATGCCATCGGCGATGCAGTGGTGGATGCGGAAGATCAGGGCGCTGCCGCCCTCGTAGTTCTCCACCAAGTGGATCTGCCACAGCGGCCGGCCGGGATCGAGCGGCTGCATCGCCAGTTCGCCGATGCGCTGCTGCAGCGCGGCCTGCGCGCCGCCCCGGGTGCGCGGGAGCTTCTCGCGCACCACGTGCTGCGCGATGTCGACCTCGTGCTCCACCCAGCGCGCGCCGCCGCCGTTCTCCTCCACCCGCTGGCGGAAGCGGTCGTACGGCAGCAGCCGCTCGCGCACCCGCTCGCACAGCGCGCGCCAGCGGATGCCGGGGCGCAAGGTCCACACGCCCAGGATCATCATCAGGTTGCTGGCCGAATCCATGCGCAGCCACGCGGTATCGACCTTGGACATGTTTTCGACGGCCGGTTCCATCGTGCCTCTCCTCGTTGTCCGCCGCTTAAGATAACCGGATTCATCCTCTGGAGCATCCATGGCCGATCTGAATGCCGATTTCGAAGCCGCCGTCGCCAATTCGCGCAAGCTGTCCGAACGCCCCGACAACGCCACGCTGCTGAAGATCTACGGCCTCTACAAGCAGGCCACGGCGGGCGACAACACCGAGAAGAAGCCCGGCTTCGGCGACATGGTGGGCCGCGCGAAGTGGGATGCGTGGACGGCCTGCAAGGGCACGTCGAGCGACGACGCCAAGCGGCAGTATGTCGACCTGATCAACTCGCTGAGCTGACGCTTCGCTGCGTCTGGGTTGAGCGTTGAGTGTTGAGCGTTGAGCGTGGGGTTTCACGCCCAACGCTGAACGCTAAACGCTCAACCTACTTAGGCTTGCGCGCCGGCGCCTTCTTGGCCGCCGGCTTGTGCGGCTCGGCGTGCTTGGCGTGCCGCGGCGCGTGCTTCGACTCGTGCTTCGCCAGCCCCTGCTCGAAGGCGTGCAGCGGGTCCTCGTGGGCCAGCAGCTGGTCGAGGTTCTTCACCACCTCGGTCTCGATCTTGTGCTTGAAGACCCCCAGCAGCAGCCCCAGGCGGGCGGTCAGCTCGAAGCGGTGGGCGCTCACCTTGAGCTCGCCCTGCGCGCCCGGGCGGCGGAAGCGCACGATGTCGGAGTGCTGCCCCTCGGCGTAGGTGCACTCCATCTCCAGCTTCTTCTCGGCGACCTCCGCCCAGCGGAACGCCAGCTTGCGCGCGTGTGCGAGCCCGAGCGCATGCTCGCGGACGATGTGGATGTCAGCCAACCGGGATCTCCTTCAGCTTGCGGTGCCGTTCTTCCTTCGGCAGCTCCTTCAGCCGCCGGGCCGCATCATAGAAGCGCTGCCAGTCGTCGCCGTTGGCGTGGAACAGCGCTTCGAAGCCGGGCACCAGTTCGTCGTAGGCCGCCTGGGCGCCGAAGAAGGCGTTGTTCGCCTCGCGCACCCAGCGGTCGTAGCCGCGCCAGCGGGCCGGCTCGAAGCCCGAGCGGGCCTTCATCGCCTCGTAGTCGGCGCGGAACTGCGCCATGATGCGACGCTTGCCCTCGGCCTTCTCTTCGGGCGAGAGGCCGGGTGTCTCGTAGAAGTCCTTCAGGCGCGCACGCACCGCGCGCGTGAGCTGGCGGAACATGCGCCGGCGCCCGTCGAAGGCCGCGTACTCGGCGCGCGCCTGCTCGCTCGCCTGCGTGCCCAGCCAGCGCGCGCCGCCCAGCCGCTCCACCGCGGTGGCGAAGGATTCGTTGAAGGTGGTGTCGTTCTTCGCGTAGACGACCTGGTGCGCCAGCTCGTGGAAGATCAAGCGGGCCAGCTCGCCTTCCGGATAGTTGACGAAGGTGTTGAGCAGCGGGTCGCCGCCGGCCCAGTTCATGTAGCCCAGGGTGGAATACGCGGTGACCGGATAGACGTTCACCTCGTAGCCCTGTTGCGCGAGCTGCGCCGCCTCGGCCCGCGCGGCGCCCTCGTCGTAGTAGCCGCGGTAACCGACGCAGCCCGTGACGGGAAAGCACCAGGTCTTGAGTTCCAGCGAGTAGATCGGCGCCGCGGTGACGTTCCAGACCGCGGCGCTGCGGTGCAGGTCCGCGTAGCGGGTGTAGCTGGGGTTGTCGGGCAGCTTCAGTTCGCGGCTGGCGTACTGGCGGATGCGCTGCGCGAGCAGCAGGCGCTCGCGCAGCCGCGGCGACGTCTCCGCCTGCTCCACCAGTTCGCTCACCGGTTCCGCGGCGCCCATGATCTTCAGGTGGCCGGTGACGGACTGCCAGTAGTAACCCAGGTTGGCGCAGCCGGAGAGGCACAGCGTCGCCGCCAACGCCACCCCAGCCACCGCAGCGACTCCCATCAGCAGTGCCTTCTTCCTCACGCCGGCTGGACTTCGACCAGGCAGTCGTAGAACACGGGCGCGCGGCCCATGTCCGTGAGCTTCTGGCTGGTCAGCTGGTTGACGTTGGTGCCGGCCAGGCCCAGCTTGCGCCACCAGACCCCCAGCCCGTTGACGACGCCCGGCCGCGCCCGCGGCGACACGCGCGCCTTGCAGACGTATTCGCCGCGGTCGTTGAACACCCGCACCACCTGCGCGTCGCGGATGCCGCGTGCCGCGGCGTCGTCGGCGTGCATCTCCAGGATCGGCTCGCCTTCGATGTCGCGCAGGCTGCGCACGTTGACGAAGGTGGAATTGAGGAAGTTGCGCGCCGGCGGCGAGATCATGGCCAGCGGATAGCGCTCCGAGCTGCCCGCCGGCTCGTGGTTCGGCACGTGGTCCGGCAGGCCATCGAGGCCCTGGCGCGCCAGCGCTTCGCTGAAGAACTCGCAGCGTCCGGAGCGGGTGGGAAAACCACCTTCGGCAAACGGCGCCTCGGGCACCTTCAAATTCGCGAAGCCCTGCTGCAGCAGCAACTCGAAATCGACCTGGGGGCCGTAGGCTTGCCGGCACAGGCTCTCGTCGCTCTCGCGGAACAGCGGGTCGTCGAAGCCCATGCGCGCGGCGAGATCGCGGAACACCTGCGTGTTGGGCCGCGCCTGCCCCACCGGCGCGATCGCCGGCCGATTGAGCAGCACGTCGGTGTGGCCGTAGGAGAGGTGGATGTCCCAGTGTTCGAGCTGCGTGGTGGCCGGCAGCAGGTAATCGGCGTAGTCCGCCGTGTCGGTGCGGAACTGGTCGATCACGACGGTGAACAGGTCCTCGCGCGCGAAGCCGCGCGCCACCCGGCCCGACTCGGGCGCCACTGCCACCGGGTTGCTGTTGTAGACGACGACCGCCTCGATCTGCGGCCCGAACTGGGGCGAGCCCGCGTGCAGCAGCGCGTCGCCGATCTGCACCATGTTGATGGTGCGCGGCTGGCGGCCGGCCAGCAGGTCCGGCCGCTGCAGTGCCGCGCGGTCGACCGGATAGAAGCCGCCGCTGGAAAGCAGCACGCCGCCCGCGCGATGCCGCCAGGCGCCGGTGAGCGCCGGCAGGCAGCACACCGCCCGCACCGCGTTGCCGCCACCGCGCACGCGCTGCACGCCGTAGTTGAGGCGGATGGCCGCCGGCTTCGTGGTGCCGTAGTCGCGCGCCAGGTCGCGGATCTGCTGCGCCGGGATGCCGCAGACTTCGGCCGCGCGCTCGGGCGTCCAGCGCAGCGCGCGCTCGCGCAGCGCTTCGAAGCCCAGCGTGTGGCGCGCGATGTAGTCGTGGTCGAGCCAGTCGTTCACGACCAGCTCGTGCATCAGCGCCAGCGCCAGCGCGGCGTCGGTGCCGGGCAGCAGTTGCACGTGCTCGTGGCACTTCTCGGCCGTCTCGGTGCGGCGCGGGTCGATGCACACCAGCTTGGCGCCCTGCCGCTTGGCCTCCTGCGCCAGCCGCCAGAAGTGCAGGTTGCTGGCGATGGAGTTGCTTCCCCACACCAGGATCAGCTTCGCTTCGGCGAAGAACTCCACCTTCATGCCGACCTTGCCGCCCAGCGTGTGGGTCAGCCCCTCGGCGCCGGCCGAAGCGCAGATGGTCCGATCGAGCAGCGAGGCGCCGAGCTGGTGGAAGAAGCGGCCGGCCATGGCCTCGCCCTGCACCAGGCCCATGGTGCCGCAGTAGCTGTAGGGAAGGATGGCCTGCGGATCGCGCGCCGCGATGGCCTTCAGCCGCGCCGCGATGGCATCGAGCGCCGTGTCCCAGTCCACCGGCTCGAACTGGCCGGCGCCTTTCGGACCCACCCGGCGCAGCGGCTGCAGCAGCCGCTCGGGGTGGTAGACCCGCTCGGTGTAATGCGAGACCTTCTTGCACAGCACGCCTCCCGTGGGGGCGTGCGCCGGGTTGCCCTGCACCCGGATCGCGACGCCGTCCTGCACCGTCGTCACCAGCGCGCAGGTGTCGGGGCAGTCGTGCGGGCAGGCGCCGCGCACCTGCTGGGCCTGGACGCCGGAATCGGGGATGGGAGCTGCCATCGGGGGATTTTCAGGCATCCGGCCGGCCGGTGCCGGCTGAGGGTCGTGGCGCTCAGCCATCCAGGCTGCGCACCCGGGCCAGCCCTTCCATGAAGGACTGGCAGCGCAGCAGCTGCTCCAGCGTGACGTATTCGTCCGGCTGGTGGGCCTGGCCGATGCTGCCGGGGCCGCACACCACGGTGCGGATGCCGGCGTTGCGGAACAGGCCCGCCTCGGTGCCGAAGGCCACCAGGGTCGTGCGCTCCTCGCCCGCGAGCCGCAGCGCCAGCCGCGTCACCGCGTCCTCGGCCGAGCCCAGGAAGCTCGGGATCTCGCAGATCGTCTCGAAGCGGAAGCCCGCCTCCGGCGCCACGGCCTGCATCGCCGGCTCCAGCGAGCGCGCGTAGGCCACCACCTGCTCCTGCATCGCGTGCGCGTCGGCGGTGGGCAGGTCGCGGAACTCGTAGCGGAATTCGGCGTCGCGCGCCACCACGTTGTCCGCGATGCCACCGTGGAACTGACCCACGCTGGCGGTGGAGAACGGCACGTCGAAGCCGGCGTAGCGCGGCTCCTCGCGCGCGAAGCCTTCGGCCATGTCGCGCACGCGGCCGACCACCCGCGCCGCCATCTCGATCGCGTTGACCGACTGCGGCGTGAGCGAGGAGTGCGCCTCCTTGCCGCGCACGCAGCAGCGGTAGCGGTACACGCCCTTGTGGGCGATGGCCGGGACCATGCTCGTGGGCTCGCCGACGATGCAG
This sequence comes from Ramlibacter sp., assembly GCF_035706265.1. Lineage (GTDB taxonomy): Bacteria > Pseudomonadota > Gammaproteobacteria > Burkholderiales > Burkholderiaceae_C > Ramlibacter. Next base: position 6,103 of record NZ_DASSVG010000043.1, read on the forward strand.
GCGAGCGGCGCGATCCCGGCCTCGCGCATGTCGGCGATCAGCTCGCGTACCCCGAAGCAGCCCACCTCCTCGTCGTAGCTGAACGCGAGGTGGATGGCGAACGGCAGGTCGGCCTCGAGGAAGAGCGGCGCATGGGCCACGGCCGTGGCGATGAAGCCCTTCATGTCGGCCGCGCCGCGCCCGTACAGGCGGCCGTCGCGCACCACGCCGCCCAGCGGCTCGACCGACCAGTCCTGCCCCTGCCAGGGCACCGTGTCGGTGTGGCCGGAGAGGATCAAGCCGGCCGGCTTGCCCTCGCCCAGGGTGGCGAACAGGTTCGCCTTGGTGCGCTCCGCGTTCCAGCTCAGCCGGCTGGACACGCCCAGGCGCGCCAGTTCGTCGCGGATGCAGTGGATGAGCGCCAGGTTGGAGTTGGCGCTCACGGTGTCGAAGCCGATGAGGGCGCGCGCCAGCTCCAGGGCGCGCGGTGTCGCGGTGGGAACAGCCATGACGGGCATTCTCGCGGATATCCCCCATGCGGCCGCGCTGCCCGCTCGCTAGACTCCATGGCTTCCCCTCGCAGTTCCGCCTTTCCATGAAGCTCCTGGATTCCATCGTCACCGAAGCCGCGTCCATCGTCGCGCTGCGCCGCGACCTGCATGCCCACCCCGAACTCTCGTTCCAGGAGGCACGCACGTCGGACCTGGTGGCCGAGCGCCTCACCGCCTGGGGCATCCCGATCCACCGCGGCCTCGGCAAGACCGGCGTGGTCGGCACCATCCGCAAGGGCACGTCCGCGCGCACCATCGGCCTGCGCGCCGACATGGACGCCCTGCCCGTGCCCGAGGCCAACACCTTCGCCCACGCCAGCCGCCATCCCGGCAAGATGCACGCCTACGGCCACGACGGCCACACCGCCATGCTGCTCGCCGCCGCACGCCAGCTGGCGCAGCACGGCAACTTCGACGGCACCGTCTACGTGATCTTCCAGCCGGCCGAGGAAAAGGGCGGCGGCGCGCAGGAGATGATGCGCGACGGCCTGTTCGAGCGCTTCCCCATGGAGGCCGTGTTCGGCATGCACAACTGGCCGGGCGCGCAGGTCGGCACCTTCGCCGTGAGCCCCGGCCCGGTGATGGCGTCGACCAACGAATTCCGCATCGTCATCGGCGGCAAGGGCAGCCACGGCGCGATGCCGCACCTGGGCATCGACCCGGTGCCGATCGCCTGCGAGATGGTGCAGGCCTTCCAGACCATCGTCTCGCGCAACCGCAAGCCGATCGACCCCGGCGTGATCTCGGTGACCATGATCCACGCCGGTGACGCCACCAACGTGGTGCCGGACCGCTGCGAGCTGCAGGGCACCGTGCGCACCTTCACGACCGAGGTGCTCGACCTGATCGAGCGCCGCATGCGCCAGGTGGCCGAGCACGTGTGCGCGGCGCACGAGGCGCAGTGCGAATTCGCGTTCGAACGCAACTACCCGGCCACGGTCAACTCCGCGCCCGAGGCCGAATTCGCCCGCAAGGTGATGGCCTCCATCGTCGGCGAGGAGAACGTGCTGGCGCAGGAGCCGACCATGGGCGCCGAGGACTTCGCGTACATGCTGCAGGCCAAGCCCGGCGCCTACGCCTTCATCTACAACGGCGACGGCAGCCACCGCGCCGGCGGCCACGGCATGGGCCCCTGCACGCTGCACAACCCGAGCTACGACTTCAACGACGACCTGATCCCGCTGGGCGCGACCTACTGGGTGCGGCTGGCCGAGGAGTGGCTGGCGAAGGGGCCCCGGTGAGCGCGGCGCGGGCGGCCTTCGCGTCCTCGTACGGCGAGGCGCGGCAGAAGTTCCTGCGTGCCGCCGCCGACGCGGGCCTCGCCTGCGAGGCGAAGACGCATCCCGTGGCGGGCCTGCAGGGCGAGGAACTCGCCATGGACGTGGCGCGCGACGGCGAGCCGGAGGCATCGAACCTGCTGGTGCTCACCAGCGGCTGCCACGGCGTCGAGGGCTTCTGCGGCAGCGGCGTGCAAGTGGCCGCCCTGCGCGATGCGGAATTGCGCCGGCGCGCGGCCGAGGCCGGGGTGGCGATCCTGCACGTGCACGCCCTCAACCCCTACGGCTTCTCGCACTTCGGCCGCACGACGCACGAGAACATCGACCTGAACCGGAACTTCCACGATTTCGGCCGGCCGCTGCCGGTGAACGCCGACTACCGCGAACTGCACGAGCTCCTGGTGCCTGCCAGCTGGCCGCCGGCGGCGGACAACCGGCGCGCCGTCGGCCAGTACGTGGCCGAGCGCGGCATGGCGCACTACCAGGCCGTGATCTCGCGCGGCCAGTACGAGTACCCCGACGGCCTGTTCTACGGCGGGGTGGCGCCGAGCTGGAGCAACCTGGCGCTGCGCGAGGTGCTGCGCGCCCACGGCCGGCGCGCCGGCCGCATCGCCTGGATCGACATCCACACGGGCCTGGGGCCGAGCGGCGTGGGCGAGCGCATCTTCGCGGCCCGCGACGACGCCGCCTGCCTTGCGCGCGCCCGCGCGTGGTGGGGCGGCGGCGGCCGCACCAAGGTGACCTCGATCTACGACGGCTCGTCGACTTCGGCCTTCCTCACGGGGCTGATGTTCGAGGCGGCCTACGACGAATGCCCGCAGGCGGAATACACCGGCGTCGCGCTGGAGTACGGCACCGTGCCGGTGCTGGAGACCTTCGAGGCGCTGCGGGCGGAGCAGTGGCTGCGCCGCCATCCCGAAGCGCCGCGCGAACTCGCCGACGCGATCCGGCGGCAGGTGTTCGAGGCCTTCTACACGGACACGGATGCGTGGCGCGAACAGGTGCTCGCGCAGGCGCGCGAAGCCTTGTTGCAGGCGGTGGAGGGGTTGGCGTCGTAACGCTGGGCTTCGCGCTTCGCGACTCAGCACCAGCCTACTGGAACCGCGCTGCGGCCCGTAGAGGTCGTAGGCTGGTGCTGAGCCGCGAAGCGCGCGAAGCCCGGCAAAGCTGCGCTCAAAGCGCCGCGGCGCGCGTGCTCGCAATCACCAGCAGCCCGTCGAAGATGAGGCTCTCCACCAGCTCGAAGCGCTCCAGCATGTGGGGCGCCATCTTCCATCCCGCGCCGCCCGTCATGTAGCAGGCCGGCTCGGTGCCGCAGCGGTGCCGCACGTGCTGCACCATGCGCTCGATCGCGCCGGCGATGGCGAAAGTGCCGCCGCTGGTGAGCGCGTCGCTGGTGTTGGTGGGGAACTCGCGCACCTCGCCGGTGGGCACGTGCAGGCCCGCCGTGCCGCTTTCCAGCGCGCGCAGCATGATGCCGTGCCCCGGCAGGATGAAGCCGCCGAGGAAGCGCCCGTGCGCATCGACCGCCTCCACCGTGACGGCGGTGCCCACCATCACCACCACCATGGGCCGCGCCGGCCCGGCGGCCAGCATGCGGTGGCGGGCGCCGATCATGGCCACCCAGCGGTCGGCCCCCAGGCGGGTCGGATGGTCGTAGCCGTTGATCACGCCCGCCTCGGCGGCGCTCGCCACCACCCAGTGCGCGGGCACCACCCACAGCTCCTCCATCTGCTCCTCGACCCGGCGCTTCACGGCATCGGCGGCCACCGAGCATCCCAGCATGCGCGCCGGCGGCCCGAGCCGCGACCACTCGCCGTCGGCGAGCTTGTCGATGTTCTCGAGGAACTCCGCGCCCGCGGCGATGGGTTGCGCCCCCTGTTGTGCGGCCGGATAGAGCGCCCACTTCAGGCGCGTGTTGCCGATGTCGACGGCGAGAAAGGTCATGCGATGGCGGGGGTCAGGCTGCGGCTTGCAGCGGTTCCTGCAGGGCGGTGAGCTCGGTGGCGGCCGCCTGCACGCGGGATTGCAGCGCCTGCGCGTCGCCGGCGGCCTGCTGCAACGCATCGGCCAGGGCCGGCAAGGACTGGCGCAGCGCCTCGGCCCCTTCGGCCGCGGTGCCGCCACCTGCCTGCTCGCACAGGCGATCGAGCCGGCGGCTTGCGTCCTTCCAGCCGCCCTCCAGCGCCTGCTGCAGCGAAGCGGCCAGGGCGGCGCCGCGCTGCGGCAGGGCCTTGCAATGTTCGATCGCCGGCTGGGTGGCGCCGCTGGCGGCGCGCAGCTGCTTGAGGCGCGCGACCAGCAGCTCGCAGCGGCGCGAGTCCTCCTGGATCTTCTGCAGCGTGGCGGCGTCGCCGCCGGCGGCCTCGCGCGCCTTGAGCTGGTTGCGCATGTCCTGCAGCCAGCGCGCGCCCTGGTCCATGATCTTCTCGATCGCCTTCAGCTCCACCTCGCATTCGAGCGCGGTGCGCTCCAGCGGGCCGGCGCGCTCCTGCTGCTGGCGCTGCAGCGCGCGCAGTTCGGCCGCGAGCCGTTCGCCCGCCTGCGCGCAGCGGTCGCAGCGGGCCTGGAAGGTGGCCGCGGCTTCCTTGCCCTTGCCGGTGGCGCGCGCGATCCAGCCGCGCGGCTGCAACAGGGTGAAATCGACCTCGCCCAGTGCCGCAGCGAGCTCCGTGGCGGCCTGGCCCGCGGTGGCGGCGGACAGGCCCTGCAGCAGCGCCAGCAGCTGCCCGCGCAGGTCCAGCAGGCGCCGGATGTGGCCGCTGCCGGCATCGGTGGCGAGCTGGTCCAGCCAGGCCGCCGGCGAGGCGGCCGGCGTCGGCCGCACCTTCAGCTGCGCCAGCCTGGCGGGCGTCATCAGGGACGCGGTGCGGTCGTCGTCGCTCATGGGCGCGAATATAAACCCGGATGAGTAGCTACCCCGAGGCCGCTACAGCGCACCCAGCCAGCAGGCCCGCTGGATGGCGGCCAGCTTGTTGTCCACCCGCAGCTTGTTCATCGCGTTGGCCAGGTGGTAATTGACCGTGCGCTCCGAGCATTGCAGCGCCTGCGCCGTCTCGCGCGCCGTCAGGCCCCGGAAGGCGAGCTCCAGGCATTCCAGCTCGCGCGGGCTGAGCATGGAACGGGCATTGGCGATCGAGCGTTTCACCAGCGGCCAGATGTTCAGGGCCGACCAGGCCAGCAGCGCCGCCTCGGCGCGGTCGGTCAGCTCGCGCGGGCTGAACATGAAGCACTCGAAGGCGCGGCCCGCCGGCAGCGAGAACTCCACCCGCACCATGGTCTGGTAGCCGTGGGCCAGCCAGAGCAGGCGCCAGCGGCTGCTGCGCTGGGGGTCGGACTTGGCGATGGTCTGCCAGGCCACCAGCGGCGCATCGGAATCGCGCCAGCGGGCGCCGAAGTCGCGGCTTTCGGCCAGGGCGTGGGCGGCCTCGGCCACCAGCGGCGGATGGACGGCGACGACCTGCCGGTCCTCGCTGCCGCCGAACGGGTCGGGCCCGAGCACCACCACCGCCTCCACCGAGAACTCGCGCAGGGCCGCCACCCAGTCGCTGAGGATCCCATCGAGGCTGACACTGTCAAAGTTAGCAGGGATCCCCATGGGTCTTCGTTCGTGGCACCGCCGGGCTGAGACAATAGCATCATCGGACCACCCCCATGAACGAGGACCTGCACCGGCCCAGCTTCTCCCCTGCCCCGACGCGCGCAGTGCTCGAGTCGCTGCGCCATCGTCTGCGGCAATGGGCGGCCACCGAAGTGCTGGCGCCGATCGCGGATTCCATCCTGCATCCGTCGCATTGGCGCATCCGGGCGCTGGGGATCTGCACCCTGGTGGGCCATCCGCTCTTCTACGCCATCTGGGCCTTCTGGCTGCCCCAGCCGTACGAGAACCTGTTCCTGCGCATCGCGATGGCCCTGGGCGGCGCCGCGCTGCTGGCGATCGCCGCGGTCAGCAAGTCGCCGCCGACCCGGGCCGCCGGCATCGGGCTGTTCGCGGTCTTCTGGGTGACCCTGCCCTGGTTCTTCACCTGGATGTATTTCTGCAACAGCGGCAATGCGGTCTGGCTGGCCAGCATGGCCGGCATGCTGCTGGTGTACTACCAGCTCACCGACTGGCGCCTGGCCACCATCGGCGCCGCCAGCGGGGTGCTGGCGGCCTGGCTGGCCTTCGCGCACTTCGGGCCCGAGGTACCGCCGCTTGCTCCGGAGCTCGCCCTGGCCAACTCGGTCGTGCTGGCCTTCTGCTGGTTCATGGGCATCATCCTGGGCGTCTCCACCTCCAACGTCCGGCGCGAGCAGCTCAATTCGACGCTGGACACCATGGGCATCATGGCCCACGAGCTGCGCACGCCGCTGGCCACCATGCAACTGATTGGCGAGGCGCTGCGCAACGAGGCCCCCGCCCACCCCGGCGAAGGCGGCGAGCGGCTGGAGCAGCTGGCGCAGCGCGTGAACAGCCTGGTGCGCAACATGAACCACCAGATCGACATGCAGATGACCAACGCCCGCCTGATGCGGCTGGCTGCGCATGCCGAGCGCCTGTCGGCCGCGGAGCTCGTGCAGCGGGCGATCGCCAACTACCCTTTCCGCAGCTCGCGCGAACGCCAGTGCGTGGTGGTGCGCGTCTACAGCGACTTCCATTTCATCGGCTCGGAGCGCCTGTTCCTGCAGGTGATGGACAACCTGACCAAGAACGCGCTGCGCTCGCTGGCCGCGGCCTTCTCCGCCACCCGCCCCGGCGACCTGCTGATCGAGATCGGCGCCCACGGGACGCGGGGACGCATCGTCTTCACCGACAATGGCGTCGGCATGGAGCCCGAACTGCAGGCACGCATCTTCCAACCCTTCTTTTCCACCGACCGCGGCACCGGGCACGGCCTCGGCCTGGCCTTCTGCCAGCGCGTCGTGCAGGCGGCGCAGGGCACGATCCGCGTGAAGTCCGCCCGGCACCATGGCGCGGTCTTCACGGTCGAACTGCCGGTCGCGTAGCACAATGCGGCAGGCAATCCCCCACCCATGACCTTTCCCCTGTTCCACCGCCCGGGCACGGTCGTCTTCCTCGACGACGATCCCGACTATCTGGAGATGCTGGCGCTGGTGCTGCCGCGGCAGTGGCACCTGAAGCTGTTCCTGCGGCCCACCGACTGCATCGCCCACCTGCTGCAGGAGCCGCCGTTCTGGGAGGCGGACGCCTGGAACCAGCAGCAGCTGATCGGCCTGTGGCGCGAGGGCAAGCCGCTGATCCCGCAGATCCTGGCCTACTGGTCGCGCTATACGGAGCGCTATGCCCTGTCGCGCGTGTGCGTGGTGGATTTCTCCATGCCGGGCATGGACGGCCTGCAGGTGCTCTCCGAGCTGGGCGACTGGCCCGGCGCGCGCGTGCTGCTCACCGGCCAGGCCGACGAGCAGGTGGCGGTGCGCGCCTTCAACCGCGGCCTGATCGACCAGTTCATCCCCAAGCAGACGCAGGACATCTCGCGCCGGCTGGTCGAGGCGGTGGAGCACCTGCTGTTCACGTCGCACGCGCGCCATGCCCAGATCTGGCGCTCCACCCTCACGCCGGAACAGAGCGCCCTGCTGCGCGCCCCGGGCGTGGACAGCTGGCTGGCGGCCTTCTGCGCCAAGAACTGGGTGGAGCACGTGGTGATCGGCGCGCCCTTCGGCGTGCTGGGCATGGATGCCGCCGGCAGGATCGGCTGGCTGCAGCTGGAGACGCCGGCAGGCCTGCCGGCGCTGGCCGAACTGGCGGAAGTGGCCGGCGTGCCGTCCGCGGGCCTGGAGGACATCCGCAAGGGATTGCGGCTGGCGGACATCGAGCTGCGCCAGGCGCTCTCGGCGACGCAGCCGCCGGCCCTGGTCAACGCCATCCCGATCGGCGAAGGCGGCGCCCTTCTGGGCGCCCTGTTCCCCGTCGACGCCCCCAACGGCCCCGACCCGGACAACAGCTACAGCCGCTGGCTGTCCAGGCAGCCGAAGAGGCACGTGCAGGACTAGGAGCCTGCTTCGTCATCCCCGCGCAGGCGGGGTCTCAGGCTCCCGGGCGTAACCACCCCTGTCATTTCTGACAGGGGAGTGTCACTACCTGTGACGATCTCACCACAATGGGTGATAAACGGGAGTTCTACGTCAGCTGCC
>NZ_DASSVG010000044.1:0-2273 GCF_035706265.1 Ramlibacter sp.
CGTACAGCACCAGCGTGCGGTTGCGCAGCGCCCATTCGGACAGGTTGAAGCGCATGGCGGCTTACTTCGCCGGCGCCGCGAGGGCGGCTTCGGGCACCAGGCCAGGCACGGGCCTGTTGTCGCGATCCACCGGCGCCACCGTTTGCCCTTCGCGCAGCAGCTGGCCGCCGGCGGCGACCACCCAGGCGTTCGCATCCACGCCGCCCAGTACCGGCACCACGCCTTCGGCATAGGCGCCGATCCGCACCGGCGTGAGGTGCACGCGCCGCGACTTCGGATCCACCACCCACAAGGCCGCGGACTTGCCGTCGGCGCCGCGCTGCACCGCGGTCAAGGGCACGCCCAACGCGGCCCGTTCGCCGCCGCTTCCCGACGGCATGCCCTGCATGTACACGCGTGCGCTCTGGCCGAGGTCGACGGCCTTGGCGGCGTCGCCGTCCAGCGCCACGCGCGCGGCATAGGTGCGCGCCTGCGGGTCGGCGGCGGGGGAAATCTCGCGGATGCGGCCCGGCAGGCGCTGGCCCGGCGCGCTCCACAATTCGACCAGCACCGGCTGGCCCACGCCGACCTCGCGGATGCGCGATTCCGGCAGGGCGATCGCGACTTCGCGCCCGGCATCGCCGGCCAGCGTGTATACGGTCTGGCCCGCGGCCACGGTCTGCCCGGCCTCGGCCAGGCGCGCCGCGATCACGCCGTCGCGCGGCGCGAGCAGGCGCGTGTAGGCGGACTGGTTGCGCATCAGTTCGTACTGCGCGCGCGCGGCGCGGTACGCCGCCTGTTGCGCGTCGAAGGCCGACTGGCTGACCAGCTTCTGCGCCACCAGCTTGCGATAGCGTTCGAGGTCGCCACCGAGGCGCGCCATCTCCGCCTGCGCCGCGGCGATCTGCAGGCCGGCATCGCCCGGATCGAGCTCGGCCAGCAACTGACCGCGGCGGACGCGGTCGCCGGCATCGACCAGGCGCTTGACCAGGCTGCCGCCGACGCGGAACGAGAGCGCGCTTTCCTCGCGGGCGCGGATTTCGCCGGCGTAGGCGCTGGCAGTCGATTGCGCGCCGGCGTCCGGGTGCGACACCAGCACCGGGCGTGCGGTTTCGACCGATGCCTCGGGCTTGCCGCAGGCCGCCAGCAACCCCGCCATCAGTACCGCTGCCATCGGCAGTGCTGTCGAAATCGGCCCCGCGCCGATGTCTCCACGTCCCATTGCGAGCCCCGTTGGCGATCCGCCAATTTAATGTACCTGCGAGTGTAGTATAGATATCGAACCAATTGGTATAGTATTGGCGCATGTCTCCCGCGACCGCCCACGCCAAGCCCAACGCGCCAGGCCGGCCCAAGGATCTCGGCAAGCGCGCCGCGATCCTCGAGGCGGCCAAGCGCCTGTTCGTGGAGCAGGGCTACGACGGCGTGAGCATGGACGAGATCGCCGCCGAGGCCGGCGTTTCCAAGCTCACCGTGTACAGCCACTTCGGCGACAAGGAAGCGCTGTTCATGGCGGCCATCGCCGCCAAGTGCGAGGAGCAGTTGCCCGCGCGCCTGTACGAGGAACGGCCCGGCCTGCCGCTGCGCGAGCAGTTGCTCGCCATCGGCCGTTCGTTCTTCGGCCTGATCATGTGCGAGGAAGCCATCGCCATCCATCGCGTGGTCACCGCGCAGCGCACTTCGCCCAAGCTCGGGCGGCTGTTCTGGGATGCCGGCCCCTGCCGCACCCAGGCCGCGATGGAGCAACTGCTGCGGGAGGCGATCGCGACCGGCACGCTCGACATCCCCGACGTGCACGCCGCCTGCGCGCAATTGCATTCGATGCTCAAGGGTGAACCCCACATCAAGCGCCTGTGCGGGTTTCCGTCGCCCACGCCGGACGAGGCGGAAGCGCACCTGCAGGTGACCGTCGACATGTTCCTGCGCGCCTACGCCAGGCGCTGAAACGACGTGACTGCGTGCATCGCGCCTCCCCGTCCGGTGACTTCTGGCCTGCTGACTTCTGGCCCGCTGACTTCTGGCCTGCTGACTTCCGGCACTCTGTCTTGGTGTGCTGGCACAGCCACACTCCCTGCCACCGCAACCACGGCTCCGCCTTAGAATTCCCTCCCCTCCCGAGCCACGCGGCCCCAGCCCCATGACCCCCAGCCTCGATTACGCCAAAGCACGCGAAACCATGGTCGAACAGCAGGTCCGGCCCTGGGACGTGCTCGACACCCGCGTGCTCGAGGTGCTCGCTTCGGTGCCGCGCGAAGCCTTCTTCGCCGAAACCCACCGCGCGCTGGCCTACACCG
>NZ_DASSVG010000045.1:0-10813 GCF_035706265.1 Ramlibacter sp.
GGCACGCGCACTTCCACGCCCCAGCGCTGGCCCTGCTTCCAGCCCATGCCGGCCAGGTAGCGCGCCGTGGTCGCCAGCGCGTCGGGCACGCTGTGCACGATGTCCGAGCGGCCGGAGCCGTCGCCATCGGCCATGTACTGGCGGAACGTGCCGGGCATGAACTGCGTCATGCCGAAGGCCCCGGCCCAGGAGCCGTTGAAGTCCTCCGGCTGCACCACACCCTCCTCCAGCAGCCACAAGGCGTCGAAGAAGTGCTTCTTGCGCTCGCGGCTGGACAGGTTCAGGCAGGCGCGGCTGAGCGTCGCGTCGATCACCGGGTAGCGGCCGGACACGCGCCCGTAGTCGGTCTCGATGCCGAATACCGCCACGGCCACCGCCGGCTCCACGCCGTGGCGCTGCGCGATGCCTTCCAGTGCCGCGGTCTCCTGCTGCAGCAGCGCCCTGCCGTCGGCGATGCGCTGCGCGTCGACGCGCCGCGCCAGGTAGTCCCAGATCGGGATCTTGAATTCGGGTTGCGCGCGGGTGGCGTCGGCGATCACGCCGCGCAGGTCCTGCGCCGCGGCGGTGTAGGTGTCGAAAGTCTGCGCCGAGACGCCGCGGTGCGTCGGCAGTTCCTTGCGCAGCGAGGCCACGCAGGCGGCCAGCGGCGCGTCCGCGTCCTGGGCGGCAGCCGTGAGCGGCACGCAGGCGAGCGCCGTGCAGAGCCAGGGGAGCCATCGGATCGAAGCCATGACCCAGTGTAGGCCGCTCGGCGTGCACGAGCTTGCAGCGGCCGCCCGTTGCTCGGCCGATTACCTAAGTCACGAGGCGCGCGTGCGGGCCGTGACTATCCTGCCCGCAACGAGACGGGAGAACGGCATCGTGAAGACCCTCGCCCTGCAACTCGCCGCCGCGGCCGCGGCGCTCGCGCTCGCCGGCTGCGCGAGCGCGCCCAAGCCGACCCAGCTCGCCGCCACCCTCCAGGCCTCCGCCACCGTCAATCCCAGCAGCAGCGAGCGCCCTTCCCCCGTGCTGCTGCGCGTGTACGAACTCAAGACCGCCGCCGCCTTCAACGCCGCCGACTTCATGTCGCTGTACCAGCGCGACAAGGCGGAGCTCGGCGCCGACCTGGTGGCGAAGGAGGAGTTCACGCTTGCCCCGGGGGAAACGCGCAAGTTCGCCCGCACGCTGGCGCCGGACACGCGCTTCCTGGGCGTGGTCGCCGCCTTCCGCGACGTGGAGCACGCCCGCTGGCGCAGCATCGTCGCCGTGCAGCCCGGCAAGATGCACAACGTGGTGATCAAGGCCGACCGGCTCTCGGTGGAAGCGGTGCTCGCCGGGGGCGGGTCATGAGCCTGCACAGCCGCGTCCTCTGGTCGCAAGGCATGTTCCTGCTGCCGCACCACTTCCAGCAGGAAGCGCGGCACGTGGAATACGAGGCCGGCATGCGGCTGCGCGCGACTGGCGCCCACGCCTGGGGCTTCTTCGAGCTCGCGCTCGACGAGGGCCTGCTGGCGGTGGGCCGGGTGGGCCTGAGCCGCGCGAGCGGGATCCTGCCCGATGGCACGCCCTTCTCGGTGCCGCAGCACGACGCGCCGCCGCTGCCGCTGGAAGTGCCGGCCGACATGAAGGGCGAGCTGGTGCTGCTGGCCGTGCCGCTGGCGCGCGAAGGCGTCACGCAGGTGCGCTGGGATGACGGCGCCGCGCCCGACCTGTGCCGCTGGCGCGCCGTGAACGAGGAGCTGCGCGACCACACCAACGCCGCCGACGAGCCCGAGCCGGTGCAGACCGGCGCGCTGGAGCTGCGCCTGCTGCGTGCCCGCGACGCCAGCGACGCGCACGCCGTGCTGGGCGTGGCGCGCGTGGTCGAGCGCCGCAGCGACGACCAGGTCGTGATCGACCGCGGCTACATCGCGCCGCAGACCCGCATCGACGCCAGCCAGCAGCTCTCGGCCCAGGCCTCGCTGCTGCACGGGCTGATCCGACAGCGGGCGCGCGCGCTGGCCGCTCGCATGGGGCAATTGAGCCACGGCGTCTCGGAGATGGCGGACTTCCTGATGCTGCAGGCCTTGAACCGCGCCGAGCCGGTGTTCCGGCAGCACGCGCTGGCGCCGACCACGGCACCGCTCGCCCTCTACCTGGCCTGCCTGGAGCTGGCCGGCGAGCTCTCCACCTTCGGCGAGGGGCGCTGCCCGGCCGAACACCCGCTGTACCGCCACGACGACCTGCAAGGCACGTTCACGCCGGTGATCGCGGACCTGCGGCGCATGCTCTCGACGGTGCTGGAGCGCAATGCCGTGCAGATCGAGCTGGCCGAGCGCAACCACGGCGTGCGCATGGCGGTGTTCCCCGATCCGGAGCTGGCGCGCAGCGCCCTCCTGGTGCTGGCCGCCAACGCGCAGATGCCGGCGGAGCAGTTGCGCACGCGCTTTCCCGCGCAGTCCAAGCTGGGGCCGCCGGAGCGCCTGCGCGATCTCGTCAACCTCGCCCTGCCGGGCCTCGCGCTGCGCTCGCTGCCGACGGCGCCGCGCCAGCTGCCCTTCCACGCCGGCTTCCACTACTTCGAGGTCGATCGCGGCGGCGAGCTGTGGAAGCAGGTCGAACGCGGCGGCAGCCTCGCCATGCACGTGGCCGGCGACTTCCCCGGGCTCGATCTCGAGCTGTGGGCGATCCGCTCCTGAGCGCAGCCAGGCCGCGCCATGGACAGCTTCGCCATCCGCGATCCCTTCGCCGACCTCGGCGAGCAGGACCGCACCTTCGTCAAGCCCACGCCCGGCGGCCAGCCCGGTGCCGCGCCGCCTTCCGCCCCCGCGGCCGCCGTACCCGACGAGGCGCCGGCGGAGCACGGCCTGAACCCCCTGCTGGCCCTGGCCAACCGTCTGCTGCTCGCCGTGCCGCAACTGCGCGCCACGCGGCAGGTGGAGGACGTGGCGGCGCTGCGCAACGCGTTGGCCCAGGGCCTGCGCGACTTCGCCGCCCGCGCCGCCACCCAGGGCATCGCGCCCGAGCGCGTGATGGCCGCGCGCTACGTGCTCTGCACCATGATCGACGAGGCCGCGGCCGCCACCCCCTGGGGCGGCGGGGGCGTGTGGGCGCAGCACAGCCTGCTGGCCATGTTCCACAACGAGACGGAGGGCGGAGAGAAGGTGTTCCAGCTCATGGCGCGGCTGGCCGAGAAACCCGAGGCCCACCGCGACCTGCTGGAGCTGATCTACGCCGCGATCACGCTCGGTTTCGAGGGCCGCTACCGCGTGCTTCCCAACGGGCGCGCGCAGCTCGAGGCGGTGCGCGACAAGCTGGCCCAGATCCTGCGCAGGGAGCGCGGCGAGTTCCCGCGTGCGCTGGCGCAGCACTGGCAGGGCCAGGCCGTGCGCCGCGGCACGGCCTGGAACTGGCTGCCGCTGGCCGGCACGGCCGCCGGCGCCGTGCTGCTGCTGGTCGCGGCCTACTTCGCCTTCGCCGTCTCGCTCGGCAACCGCTCCGATCCGGTGTTCGGCCGCATCCAGGGCCTGCGCCTCACGCCGCCGGTCGTGGCCGCGCCCCTGCCCGCCGCCAAGCCCCGGCTCGCGCAGTTCCTGCAGTCGGACATCAAGGCGGGACTGGTCGCGGTGCGCGACGAGGTCGATCGCAGCGTCGTCACGCTGCGCGGCGACGGCGCCTTCGCGCCGGGCAGCGCCACGCTGCTGCCCGGGCGCGAGGCGCTCATGGGCCGCATCGCCGACGCGCTGGCGCAGGTGAGCGGCAGCGTGCTGGTCACCGGCCACACCGACAACCAGCCGATCGCGCGCTCGGCGCGCTTCCCCTCCAACTGGCATTTGTCGGAGGAGCGGGCCCGCAGCGTGCGCGAGCTGCTGGTGGCCCGCAAGGTGGCCCCCGAGCGCATCCGCGCCGAAGGGCGTGCCGACGCCGAACCGCTGGTGGCCAACGACACCCCCGGCAACCGCGCGCTGAACCGCCGCGTCGAGATCACGCTGGTGGTCGGGCGTGACGCCGCCGCACCCATCCGGACGACGCGATGATCAGGACGCTGCTCGGACTGGTGTTCAACCGCTGGCTGCTGCTGGCGCTGGTCCTGCTCGCGCTCGGCGTGGCGATCTGGATCGTCGGTCCGCTGGTGGCGATCGCGGAGAAGCGCCCGCTGGAAACCGAATCGGCGCGCTGGATCACCATCGCCACGCTCGCCGCGCTGCTGGTGCTGACGATGGCGTGGAAGCGCTGGCGCGCCGGACGCGGCAACGCCGCGGTGGTGAACCAGCTCATTGCCGCTCCAGCGGCGGAACGCGCCGCCCCCGAAAGCGCCGACCTGCAGGCCGTGCGGCAACGCTTCGAGCAGGCCCTGCAATCGCTGCAGCGGGCGCGCTTCGGCCCGCGCGGGCTGCTCTCGGGCTGGTCGGCGCGGCTCGGCGGCCGCTACCTGTACGAGCTGCCCTGGTACCTGATCATCGGCGCGCCCGGCTCGGGCAAGACCACCGCCCTGCGCAACTGCGGCCTCAACTTCCCGCTGGCCGGCAGCGCCGGCGAGCAGGCGCTGCGCGGCGTGGGCGGCACGCGCAACTGCGACTGGTGGTTCACCGACCAGGCGGTGCTGATCGACACGGCCGGCCGCTTCGTCACGCAGGACAGCGACCGCGAGAACGACCGCAGCACCTGGGCCGGCTTCCTCGCGCTGCTGCGGCGCGCGCGGCCGCGCCAGCCGCTCAATGGCGTGCTGGTCACGGTGTCGGCCAGCGACCTGCTGACGCGCGACGCCGCCGCGCGGGCACACTACGCCGCGACGGTGCGCGAACGCCTCAACGAGCTGCACGAGCACCTGGCCATCCGCTTTCCCGTCTACGTGCTGGTGACCAAGTCGGACCTGCTGGCCGGCTTCATGGACTACTTCGCCCCCATCGACAAGGAGCAGCGGGCCACGCCCTGGGGCGCGAGCTTCGGGCTGCAGCAGGGCCCGGCGCAGGCGCTGGCGCGCTTCGGCCCCGAGTTCGAGGCGCTGCTGCAAAGGCTTTCCGACGGCCTGATCGAACGACTGCAGGGCGAGCGTGACCCGCAGGCGCGCGCCCGCATCTACGGCTTCCCCGGCCAGTTCGCCGCCCTGCGCGGCGCGCTGCAGGAGTTCCTGGAGACGGCCTTCGCGCCCTCGGCCTATGACCCCGAGACCCTGCTGCGCGGCTTCTACTTCATCAGCGGCACCCAGGAGGGCACGCCGATCGACCGCGTGCTGGGCTCCATCGCGCGCAGCTACCAGCTCGAACGCGCGGTGATCGCGCCCAACCGGGCGAGCGGCAAGAGCTACTTCCTGCATCGCCTCATGGGCGAGGTGGTGTTCGCCGAACAGGGCGTGGCCGGCACCAACCTGCAATGGGAGCGGCGGCGGCGCTGGCTCGCCGCCGGCGCCTATGCCGCGATCGGACTGGTCACCGTCGGCGCGCTGTCCGCCTGGACCCTCAGCTACGTCAACAACCGCCGCTACGTCGACCTGGTGGCGGGCCGCGCCGAGCGCGTGCGCCAGCTGGTGCAGGAAACGCCCAACCGCGCCACGCCCGACCTGCAGCCGCTGCTGCCGGCACTGGCCGCCACCCGCAGCCTGGCCGGCCCGCCGGAGCAGCTGCCGTGGACGCAGGGCAGCGGCCTCTCGCAGAGCCGCAAGCTCGATGGCGCGGCGCACCGCGCTTACGAACGCATGCTGGTGGACGCGGTGCTGCCCCGCATCGGCCTGCGGGTGGAGGAGCAGCTGCGCCTGGCCGGCGCTGCGCCGGACAGCCAGTACGAGGCGCTCAAGGCCTACCTGATGCTGCACGACGTGCAGCACTTCGACGCCGAGGCGCTCAAGGCCTACATCGAGGCCGACTGGGATGCGCAGTTCGGCCGCTCGCTGGACGCCGACCAGCGGGCCGAACTGAGCGCGCACCTCGACGCGCTGCTGGCGCAAGGGCCGGCGGTCTCGCCGCTGCCGGAGGACCGCACGCTGGTGGAGTTCCACCGCAACCGGCTGGCCGGCACGCCCCTGCCGCAGCGCATCTACCAGCGCATGCGCCAGCGCGGGCTGGGCAGCGACTTCCCCGAATTCACCGTGGCGCGCGCGGCGGGCAGCAACGCCGCCCTGGTGTTCCAGCGCGCGAGCGGCGCCCCCCTCACCAAGGGCGTGCCGGGCCTCTTCACCTACGACGGCTACCACCGCGGCTTCCAGAAGGAAGTGGCGCGCGTGGCGCGGCAGCTCGCCGACGAACAGGGCTGGGTGCTCGGCGTCGCCACGACGACGCAGGACCCTGCCGCCGCCGTGATCGCGGACGACCGGTTGCTGGACGACGTGCGGCGCATCTACCTCACCGAGTACGCCACCGTGTGGCAGGCCTTCATCGCCGACGTGCGCCTGCAGCCGATGGCCGGCCTGCCGCAGGCGATCCAGACGGCGCGCCTGCTGTCCGCGGCCGACAGCCCGCTGCCGCCGCTGATGAAGGCCATGTCGCGCGAGACCACCCTGCTGGCCACCAACGGGCGCAACGCGATCGAGAAGAGCGCGGACAGCGCCAGCAATGCCTTGAAGAAGGGCCGCAAGGCGCTGTCGGACCTGCTGGCCCAGCGCAAGCCCGGCGAAGGCGGCCCGCGCATCGAGTCGCTGGTCGACGACCGCTTCGCCGGGCTGCGCCAGTTCGTCACCGCGCCCGAAGGCGGCAAGGCGCCGATGGACGAGGCACTGGCGCTGCTCGCGGAAGTCAACGTGCTGCTCAATGCGGTGGACAGCGCCGTCAAGGGCGGGGCGGCGCCGCCGCCCTCGCCGCTGCCGAACCGGCTCAAGTCGGAAGCGGCGCGGATGCCGGAGCCGGTGCGCTCGATGCTGGACAACCTCTCGCACAACAGCGGCCAGGTGGCGCAACTGCTGGTGCGACAGAACCTGGCGCAGGAAGTGCGTGCCCAGGTCGGCGAGTTCTGCCAGCAGGCGGTGGCCGGCCGCTATCCGCTGGACCGCGCCTCGGCGCGCGACGCCACGCAGGCCGACTTCGCGCTGCTGTTCGGCCCCGGCGGCAAGATCGACCAGCTGTTCCAGCAGAAGCTCGCGCCCTACGTGGACACCAGCGCGCGGCCCTGGAAATTCCGCACCGTCGAGGGCGTGCCGCTCGGGGTGGACCACGGCACGTTGCCGCAGTTCCAGCGCGCGCAGGCGATCCGCGAGACCTTCTTCCCGGCCGGCAACACGCCGTCGCTGAAGCTGCAGTTCAAGCCGGTGGAGATGGACGCCAGCCTGCGCCAGTTCATCCTCGACATCGACGGCCAGGTGGTGCAGTACGACCACGGCCCGCAGATCCCCACCTCCGTGCAATGGCCCGGCCCGCGCGGCAGCATGCAGGTGCGCGTGCAGGTCAACCCGCCCTCCACCGGCAGCACCTTCGGCGCCGTGTACGAAGGGCCGTGGGCGCTGCTGCGCCTGTTCGACCGGGTGAAGATCGAGCCGGGCAGCGTGCCCGAGCGCTTCCGCGCCACCTTCGACATCGAGGGCCGCAAGGCGGTGTTCGAGGTGACGGCCAACAGCGTGCGCAATCCCTTCCGCCTGCGCGAGCTGGGCGAGTTCGCCTGCCCGGCGGGACTCTGACCCCCATGTCCGCGCCCCTTCCGCTGCAGGAGGCGGCCGGCGTGCCGGGCTGGTACGGCAAGCTCGCCATCCTCGGCGACTTCGCCCACCGGCGCCTGCCGCCCGAGTGGCTGCGCGCCTGCGAGCAATGGCTCTCGACCGCCATGCCCGGCGCGCGCGAGGCGCTCGGCGAGCGCTGGCTCGACGTGTACCTGCACGCGCCCCTGCTGCGCTTCGGCTGGGCGCCGGGCGTGCTGGACCGGCGCTGGTGGTTCGGCCTCTTGATGGCCAGCTGCGACAGCGTGGGGCGCTATTACCCGCTCGTGATCGCGCATCCGCGCGAGCAGGCGCCGCGCGACCGCATCGCGCTGGACCACCTGGAGCGCTGGTTCGAGCATCTAGGGCAGGCGGCGATGCGCACGCTCGACGACATCGGCGGCTCCGTCGAGGCGCTGGAGTCGGCGCTGCAGGACGCGCCCGCATGGCCGACCGCGGGCCGCCCCGCCACGCTGCAGACCCAGGCGCACGAGACGGGCACGACGCACCGGCTCGGCCGCGCCGCACCGCTGTCGCACTGGCTGAATGCGATCGCCGTGCAGGAATTCGCCGAGCGCCTCGACGGTTGCACCCTCTGGTGGCGCGTGACGCCGGAAGGCAGCGGCGATACGCTCGCCATCCTGCGCGGGCTGCCCGACGGCCCCGCCTTCGCGGCCCTTCTGGCGGGACCTTGACCGCTGTCATGCCCGGGTGCCGCACGCTTCCCGCAGACTGGCGGTGGAGCGCAGCGCAACCCCAGCACGCTCCCGGTCTCGGCCCGTCGCCGCAAGTACGAAATCGCACCGACGCCGCCGCGCGCCGGTCCTAGCCTGAGGGTTCGCAAGGAGGTGCCATGGAACGCAGCTACTTCTCCAAGGGTTGCCGGGGCGAGATCGTCATCCGGCTGCAGCAGGCATTGCAGCAGCAGGGCTTCGCGCCGCCGGTGCTGGTGAAATTCGTCGATGGCGACTTCGGCGAGAAGACCGCCACGGCGGTGCGCGGCTTGCAGGAGGCGCGCGGCTTCACCGCCAGCGGCGAAATCGATGCCCGCACCTGGAATGCCGCGCTGGACGCGCCGCTGCCCTCGCTCTTCGAGCGCGCGCTGCAGCTCACGGCGGACTTCGAGGGTCACGGCTTCGGCCTCGCGCAGGGCAACTTCGACGGCGCCGGCATCACCTGGGGGATCATCGGCTTCACCCTGGCGGGCGGCGAGCTGCAGCGCGTGATGCAGGAAATCGACCGCCGCGCGCCCGGCACCGTGGACGCGGCCTTCGGCGCGCTGGCGCCCGAATGGCGCAGCGTGCTGGCGAAGAAGCAGCGCGAGCAGATCGCCTGGGCCGACGGCATCAGCCTCGGCACCAGCAAGGCCCGCCTGCCGCCCCCCTGGGTGCAGGTGTTCGCCCGCCTGGGCGCGCTGCCCGTCACGCAGCAGGTGCAGATCGATGCGGCGCGCGAAAAATACTTCGAGCCCGCCCTGCGCTCCGCCCAGCGGCTGGGGCTGCACACGGAGCGCGGGATCGCCCTGTGTTTCGACACGCACGTGCAAAGCGGCAGCGTCAGGCCGGAGGTCTTCCAGGCCGCCGCCGACTTCCCCGCCGGCGCCACCGAAGGCGACCGGCTGCCGCTGCTGGCCCAGGCGATCGCGCAGGCGGTGAGCCGGCCGCAGTTCCGCGCCGACGTGCTCGCCCGACGCATGTGCATCGCGACCGGAAGCGGCCGCGTGCACGGGGCGGACTACAAGGTGGCGAGCTGGGGCCTGGGACTGTTCCGTGCCGAATGAGGATGTGGCGGCGGCGATTACGCCGCCTCCAGCCCCACCCACGCCGCGACCGCGCTGAAGTTGTCCTGCCGCGGGTGGCGCTGCGCCTCGATCGCGCCCTGCATCGCCGTGAGCCATTCGTCCGGGCTGTCCGCGTCGGCCAGGCTGCCCAGGATCGCCGCCTCGTTCAGCGCGCCCCACCAGCCGTCGCTGCACAGGAGGAAGGCGTCGCCCGGCTCCAGCCGCACGGCGGCGCGCGGGGTGTGCGGCTCGATCTCGCCGTCGATGCCGAGCGCGGAGACGAGCTGGTTCTTGAACGGATGCACCAGCGCCTGCTGCGCCGTGAGCAGGCCGGCGTCCACCATGCGCTGCACCACGCTGTCGTCGCTGGTGAGCTGGCGCAGCGCGCCGCGCCGCACGACGTACAGGCGCGAGTCGCCCACGTGGCTCCACAAGGCCCGGCCCGCGTCGGCATCAATCCACAGCACCACCAGCGTGGTGTGCATGCCGCGCGGCCCGGCGCCCGTCTGTCGCGCGTCCAGCACGTGGCGGTGGGTGGCGAGCACCGCGCGCGTGAGCGCGTCGGCATCGAAGCGCGCGCTGGCGCCGCGCAACGCGCACTGGAGGTGCTCCACGGCGCGCCGCGCGGCCTCGGCGCCGCCACTGTGGCCGCCGGCGCCGTCGGCCAGGACCGCGAGCCAGCGCGGCCCCTCCATCGACACGCCGACGCGGTCCTCGTTGCTGGAACGCTGGCCGCATTCGCTGCGGCTGGCCAGGGCGATCTCGAGCATCGACGGCCTCAGGCGCGCGGACGCTCCCGCCGCAGCCGCTGCAGCTGCTGTTCGTAGGCCTCCACGAAGGCCTTGCCGAACAGGGCGTGGAAATCCTCCTGGGCCTCGTCGCGGATCGCCTGGTGGTGCTGCAGGTAGAGCTCCCAGAGCTTGGCCTTGCGCGCCATGGGCAGCACGCTGTCGATCACCGTCCCGCCGGCGAGTTTGTCTTCCAACGGTCGGGGCGCGAAGCGCGCCAGCACGCCCTCGAGGGCGGCGCGCGTGCCGGCCATGGTGCCGATGGCGTGGCCGACCAGGTCGTCCATGGCCTCGGTGACGGCGGCAGGGCCGGCGAGGAAGCCGCGCAGCGGCGGCAGCAGCAGTTGCTCCAGCGCCGACTGCGCGTCGGGCGAGAACTTCAGCGGATTGTTGTTGCGCGCCTGGATGACCGTGACCTGCGCGTGCAGCTCCTGGCGCGTCGCCGCGCGCACCGCGATCAGTTGCAGCGTGCCGTCGATGGCGGCGCGCAGCAACGCGCCTGCGCTGCGCAGCAGCTCCGGCGTGACGCCCTGCGGCAGCGCCACCCGCACGCCGGCGCCTTCGCAGAAGGCATCCCAGAGCGCCGCCGCGTCGCCGCCGGCGGCCACGTCGCCCGCGGCGGCAGCAGCAGCGGCAGGGGCCGGCCGCGGCGGCGTGAAAGCGGCG